>JBGAWZ010000373.1:2907-3823 GCA_044227335.1 Candidatus Zixiibacteriota bacterium
CAAACATCTGAGGCTGTCGCGCCGGAACAAAGTCGCCCCGCGCGAACGGTAGCGCCCTCGCCGGAACGAATTGAGCGTCCCGTTGTTTCGCAAGAGCAGCCTCCGGCTGTCGAGCAGGTAACCGCAGAAATGCATTACGGTAGAAGTCGTCACCGCAAGCACGAGCGGCCGGAAACCGAATCTCGGCCGGGAGTTGAACCGCCGCCGATGCCGGAAATGGTAGATCATTATTCGACCGACGATATGGCGTTCGGTCGTGGAAAGAAAAAGAAGACCGTTAAGTAAAGCCTCGTGTCGCGTCACCGAAATTTCGCGGCGCGGGATGAAGGGAGTACGTGTAGCAATATGAATACCATGAAAATGGTGCTCATCTTTTCGGTTCTGATGATCCTGTTTATCTGGATCGGAGGAGCGGTCGGCGGCCAGCAGGGAATGATTATCGCGTTTGTCCTGGCCACCGCCATGAACTTTGCCGCCTATTGGTTTTCCGACAAGATGGTTCTGGCGACGTATCGCGCCAAGCAAATCGCCGAGAGCGATAATCCTCGCCTCTTTCGCCTAGTGCGATCGGTTGCGACCAAGGCGATGATCCCCATGCCCAAAGTGTACATTGTTCCGACCAAAGGCCCCAATGCTTTTGCCACCGGTCGAAACGCCCAGCACGCCGCGGTAGCAGTTACCGAAGGAATGCTCGAACTGCTCAATGACGACGAACTCGAAGGCGTCATCGGACACGAAATGGCGCACATACAAAATAACGACATGCTCATCGGCACCGTCGCCGCTACATTGGCAGGCGCAATCGGAATACTTTCGTCGATGGCCCGCTGGGGGGCGATATTCGGAGGCTATGGCGGCAGAGACAACGACCGCGGCGGCAACGGCATTTCACTATTGGTCGCGGCAATTGTAGCGC
>JBGAWZ010000374.1:0-2898 GCA_044227335.1 Candidatus Zixiibacteriota bacterium
CGTTTGCATTGGTCAAATACAACGTGATCGCATTCGCCCGCGACGACAACCCCACATACGGCGCGTCACCCTCTCGGCCGCTCTCATACACATAGTGGTACGAACCGTACCCAATTATTGCCGCCCCCCACATCTTTGGTGGAAACCCCGACTGCTTGGCCATGAGCTTTGTAAGCGCCTCACAATCTTTCCTCCGGTTGGCATCTTTGATCTTCTTCAGATACGCCGCCACACTCGCCTTAGTCTCGACTGTTTTGTTTTCAGCCTTCATCTTAAGATGTCTCCTCGCCTTACTGCGCCAATATACCGCCTTAACAGAGTAGCCGCAATTTCACTACCGATTCTCCCCTATTTGTGCACCCGCCCAATAGAGTAGATGCCAGTGCTAATCGTGCGAATTTACAGAATTACTACCAAATCGATATGCCCATGACAACAACGTCGAAATCGCCCCAATGCGCCAACCTGCCAAGCCGCAATGTCTTGCTCGAACCAATGCGAAAATGCACACTCCAAAAGTGTACAAACGAACCCAATGGCGGTCTTTCTACCGCTATCGTAATCAGTCAATTCTCGCTATCTTACGGATCGATGGAAACAAACCCATTGTATAATCCCCGATGCAAAGTCAGACGCCAACTATGAAGTACTCCCGATACCTGCTCGCTCTTTCAATCTGCTTGGTTCTTGCCTCCACAGCCATTTCCCAGATTGGCGGCGGTGAAACAAAGCCAAAATTTGTCAAATTCAAAACCGACCCCCCCGGCGGGTTCATCCTGATCTCTTCCGAACGCTACCCCGCCCCCGATTCCGCGGTCGAATGGACCAGTCTGAATTTGGCCGCCGGCACACACTCGGTCATTGTCAAAGGTCAGGGGAAGCGGGCAACTTTCGATCTGGAAGTCGACGCAACTCGTGGCGAATTTGTGACAGTCGATTTCGACGACGAGCTTGTCTGGCTACTTCTCCAAAAAGGGTACCGCTCAAAAGTCATCCCCGCCACCTTTGAAAAAGACGACGCCACTGAAGTTACTAAACCCAAAGAAATCCCCAAGCCTTCCAACATCACGCCGCTTGATACCGCGACTGTCGATTCCCTGCCGCAGTTGATCTTCGACGTATTCCCCGCGTTCAAAGACACCAACAAAATTAAGGACTTGAAGGGGCCGGTGGTGATCAAAGCGTTGGTCAGCGAGCAAGGCGAAGTTATCACCGCCAAGATCGACAAGTCATCAGGGGTGAAGCAATTCGATCAGGCGGTATTGGAAGCCGCACGACAGCGCAAGTACAAACCGGCCGGCCGAAACGGCGTGCCGGTCACAAGCTGGCTGACATATCCTGTTGAATTCACCGCGCAAAATCAGGCACCCAAAGATACGGCAACCGCCCCAGCCGCACCCAGTCTTGAGAAAATGGCAGATAAAACGGTTTTGGTGCCGGATGACTCCGTAAAAGTGGATCAGCCGCCGGAATTTGTTGATTTGGTTGAGCCGATATTGAAGGACTCATCGATCGCGAATGATATCAAGAGCCCGGTGACAGTGAAAGCGCTCGTCAACGAACAAGGAAACGTCGATAGCGCCAAAGTACACTTATCCTCGGGCGCACCGCTATTTGACCAGGCGGTTCTCGATGCCGCCAAAAAGTGTAAGTACAAACCGGCCCTGCTCGACGGCAAACCGATCTCTATCTGGGTCACCTATGTAGTCCGGTTCAAACCCTGATACCGAAGGGGGCTACTGCCCACTAAACTGCGTCGCGTCCCCGCGACGACGCACTGAGCGTAGTTGAAGTGCATATTGAAATGCGTCTTGTAGTTGGCGGACATTCCTGTCCGCCAACTAAACGTGCGCGGCAGGCATCCTGCCTGCCCGTTTCGCTCAACTCTGCCGCTTGTTCGAATCGGTCCGCCCCTGAGCGTAGACACCGACCAGCTCGACAATCTTACCGGAGGCGTCGCGGACAAACTTGACCCGGAAATACTCGCTGGACGAATGTTGAAACAGGTCGGCCTCAAGCGGGACCAACCGCGCCTTCGGATTCTGATCGCGCTGATACCAAAGCGAACCATTCTCGGCCCAGATTTTTCTCGGCCCATATTGCCCGGCGTATTCGCTTTGCTTTTCCACCGAGACCGAAAACTGCGTTGTGTCATACTTGAGCGCCGAAATCCACCAGTTGAGTTGCAGACGGTTCAAGCTGTCGGGTTCCGCCATGGCCAAACTATCCAATATCCTCATCCGCGCCACCGCCAGCGCCTTGTCCGCCGACACCGCGATATCCGGCGATACGCCCGTCCCCTCCCAGTTAGTCCCGGTAATCGGGTTGATTGCCCTCCCCCACGCGACCGACACGTTGATCTTGAGCGACGGAAAGTGCACCAGATCGTTCGGGTGCGCCCCGCCACCGGTGGTCTCACCAACCAAAGTCGCGCGGTGCAGATTCTTCAGATTGTACACAAACTCCTCCGCCGCGGAAAACGAATGCTGACTGGTGAGAACATAGAGGGGGAGTTTCGACAATCGCGGCCCGTCCACCTGCGCCTGAGTCCAGAACTGAGAAATGCTATCGGTGATTCTGCTATAGAAACTGTTCAGATGGACCGGCTGGTCAAAAAAATAGCTGGTGATGAGCTGGATCATCGACGGATCCCCGCCGCCATTTTCTCGCACGTCGATAATCAGAGCGCGGCAATTGGCGAGCAGACTCATCGCCGCAACTGCCGTCGGCCCGGCGACATCCGATTCATAGAAACCCCTCAAATCCAGAAATCCGATATTGCCCGGGAGAATCTCGACTCTCTTGAAACCAAAGTTGACCGGCTTGCCATTTTCAAAGCGTTGTCGGCGGCTTTCTTCCGGCGAAAGAGAATCTCCCCGTCCCGCGGGACGCTGATCG
>JBGAWZ010000375.1:0-2897 GCA_044227335.1 Candidatus Zixiibacteriota bacterium
ACTGTACTTCGTCGGCGGCCACGAGCGGATAATCCGAACGGCGGCGAGCGATAATGTACTCGTTGACAAACTTGCCGTGCTTGTCGAGTTCTTCGTGCGACTGAGCGATATAGTAGCGGTCTTCTTCGTCGGCCGACAAAAAGTGAATATCTTCGGTGACTTTTCCTTTGACAACTTTGCGATACGGGGTCTCCAAGAATCCGTATTTATTGATTCGCGCAAAGGTGGCCATGGAGGTGATAAGACCGATGTTCGGACCTTCAGGAGTCTCAATCGGGCACATACGGCCGTAGTGGGTGTGGTGAACGTCGCGGACTTCAAATCCGGCGCGTTCACGAGTCAAGCCGCCCGGGCCGAGCGCCGAAAGACGGCGCTTGTGAGTCAATTCTGAGAGCGGGTTGGTCTGGTCCATGAACTGCGACAGCTGAGACGAACCGAAGAACGATTCGATCACGGACGAGACCGTGCGGGCGTTGACCAAAAGCTGGGGTGTGACATTTTCCTGATCTTTCAGCGACAAACGCTCGCGAATCGTGCGGGCGACGCGCGAGAGACCGACCGAGAAGAGATTCGACAGCAGTTCGCCAACGGTGCGGGCGCGACGGTTGCCCAGGTGATCAATGTCGTCGGTGAAACCCTGCTCGTTTCGCAGGCCGATCAGGTACTTGGTTATCGCGAGGAAATCCTTCAGATCAAAAACAGTTTTGTCCAGAGGAATGTCCAAATGCAGGCGCTGGTTGATCATGTACCGGCCGACTTCACCAAGATCATATCGCTTGTTATTGAAGAACAATTTTTCCAAAAGCGATTCGGCCATTTCGACCGTCGGTGGCTCACCGGGACGCATAAGCGAATAAAGTTTGATCAATGCTTCTTCGCGTGATTTGGTCGGGTCCTTGGCCAGCGTATTGAGAATGACATAGGCTTCGCGTTTTTCGGAGGACTCGATCACTTTGATCGATCGATATCCGGCGTCTTCGATTTTTCCAACCACTTTTTCAGTGAGGGGTTCGCCGACAGCGTAGAGAACCTCGCCAGTCTCTTTATCGATAATGGTCTCGGCCAGGAAAGAACCCTCATAGTCCTTGGCTTTCTTGCCGGCCAACGTAAGTTTGGTAGTCTCGTAGTAATTCTGAACCAGTTCTTCGTCGGTCGATATGCCGATCGCGCGCAAAAGAGTGGTCATTGGCATCTTGCGCTTGGAGTCGATATAGACCCACATGATATCATTGATGTCAAGGGAGAACTCGACCCAGCTACCGCGATACGGAATCACGCGCGCCGAATACAGGACTTTGCCGTTGGGGTGGACTTCTTCGTCGAAAAAGACGCCCGGAGATCGGTGCAACTGGCTGACAATAACCCGCTCAGCGCCATTAACGATAAACGTCCCCCATTCGGTAATGAGCGGAAGTTCGCCCAAGTAGACGTCCTGTTCCATGACATCCTTGACCGTCTTCTGGTCTCCCTCGCCCTGACGCGAGATAAGGCGCATGGTGACTTTTAGTGGGGCGGCATAGGTCATATTCCGTTCGCGGCACTCTTCGATAGAATAACGCGTCGGACCGAGATAGAAGAAGACATACTCAAGAGAGAAATTTTCGTGGATGTCGGTTACCGGGAAGATGTCCAGAAAGATCTCCTGGAGTCCCTGTTTGGCCCGCTTGGTCGGGGCGACGTTTGCCTGCAGGAATTCTTCGTAAGATTTAAGCTGGACCTCCAGGAAATTGGGCATTGCCGCGGCGTCGGGAATCGACGCATACGTTTTCCTGGTGATTGTACCGGAACTTGCCAAAGTCGTACCCTCCTAAAAACAGACAAAACCCGTCTGGGCAGAAAAACCCATTCGAGAGTTTACTCCGTCGTACACAGTCATGTTTACCGTTGGTGATCCTGTCATTTCTTTCATTTCGCTCCCGGCATTTTTTCGCATCGGGGAGCCGCTTATGCAGTCAATTCACCAGGTCAAAGAACACACAGGGGAAAAACAGATTCCCTCTACCTTCCGGACTTGTAACCGGCCGGGACCCTTGTGGTTCCCGGCGGCACACATCAATAGCGCGGGACTACTTGATTTCGACAGTCGCGCCGTTCTCTTCGAGCTTGGCCTTGGCAGTGGCGGCTTCTTCTTTGGAGACGCCTTCTTTCACCTTGGCAGGCACAGCTTCGACCAGATCCTTGGCTTCCTTCAGCCCAAGACTGGTCAGCTCGCGAACAACTTTGATGACCTGAATCTTCTTGTCGCCGGCATTAGTGATGACGACAGAGAATTCGGTCTGCTCTTCGACTTTGGCGGCTCCACCGGCGGCGGCGCCCGGCATAGCCATCATCGCCATCGGAGCGGCGGCGCTGACACCAAACTTATCCTGAATCGCCTTGGACAACTCTGAGAGTTGCATGGCGTTGAGTTCGGCGATTTTGTCGACTATTTCGTTGATTGCTGACACAGTACTAACCTCACCTGAAAATGGTTCTCTTTTTTTCTATTTCGTACGATCACCGGAGAGCGTTCGCGCCCAAACGGAGCGGGGAAACCGAGCCGTTTAGAAGCTGGGGCGAGCGGGTCTTGCCGATAATCGGGTATTCCTTCAAACCGCTCTAGGCGGCGTCTTTCTTCTTTTCCGCCAGTGCATCGATCACACCAACCAACGGCTGGAAGAAGCCGTTCATGGTGTTGGCCAGTTCCTGCATCGGCTGCTTCACCAACGCGGCCAACTGCCCAAGGAGAACTTCCTTGCTCGGCAGAGAGGCGAAGGCCTCGAGACTTTCCGCCGAGTGGGCCTGATCGGCGACCACAAACGCCTTGACGCGCGGCAACTGCTTTTCTTTGAACGAATCGTGCAATACTTTCGCCGCGGCCGGGGCATCTTCCATGGCGAATGCCACGGCGGTCGGCC
>JBGAWZ010000376.1:0-2895 GCA_044227335.1 Candidatus Zixiibacteriota bacterium
CGTTCCCGTCGCCACCATTTGGCAAACACAGTCGATTAGGTGTTCATCAAAGGCGATCATCCGAGCGGCGAGAATCTTCTGTTCGTCCGAAAGAGCGCGGAACAATTCTATCGGGTCAACCTTCATGTAACCATCTTGGATTTCAACTTTCATCACTCATCTCCTTTTCATTTTATCGTGGCGGCGCGTGGGGCTGTCGAACCGCACACTTACGCGGGCTTGTTCCGAGCCAGTACCGCTCCCCACACAACCGCGCACGTTAGTTCTTAACCGCTTGCACCACGACGCTACCCGATTTGTCTTTGAAGGCAACTGCCGCAGTGACGTTTAACTCATTCGCCAGGTCGATCAGTTCTTGCTTTTCCGCGCCCGCGATTTTCTTCTTGCCGGATTTGCATTGGATGAGTTGAACTGCCGCCGGGAAGTATGTTTGTCCCTTTACCGTGAATGGATTGGCGCATCGGATAGCCACCAAATCCGCCTTCCCCTTCGACCCCGCGCTCCGGCACACCCACCAACCCTCGCGCTCAAGTTTCGCCTTGACGTAGTTCTCAAACGATCTCCCTTTTGAGTATTGAGTCACAACGCACCCCGCTTATGTAACGAGTGCCACACCGCAATCGTGCGATAATGCCGCCCCAATACTTTCGCAACCTCTTTGTATGCCGCTTTCCACGACCCACAGCGAGGAAGGATTATCTCAAGCGTCTGCATTGCGCGGCGTTTGGTTTCGATGGTCACAGCTTCATCCTTTCCTTATCCGCCGCCGCCCGGTATTCGTCTACTACCGGATGATTCGGGCTTATTCCGTTTTCGAGTAAATGCTTTACTTGTGCATCGCAGAATTGAATCGTCGATAGACCGCGCCCACCGTTGACCTTGTAGCCGTCGAGTAGAACGCGGACGGCAGTAGATACGCGAGAGCTTGGAATTGAGACGCCAGCGATCTGAGTCACTTCACCACCTCACCTATCTTCGTGAATCCACCCGACGTTGATCCCGTGCGCCGCTTTGTCTCGTCGTATTGCCGATCAGATAAGGGCGTCGTGAATCCGGTTGGTTGTGCTTTGCGCTTTTCTTGATCCTCCCACCATCGCTCCATCCAGTTGCGGGTAAACGCCGGGAGATTCGTCCGCTTCGCCGCCTTCTCCGGGTTGTCCTGAATCCAATCTTCCATCTTCGGTATCTGTTGGAAGATCACCACTGATGGATATTTGAGTCGGTCATCAATAGCCGATACCTTCCGGTTACTCAACTCGACGAAGTGCGCTTGTCCTTCCGGCGTTGCCTTCCAAGCCCTAAAAGATTCAAGCGTCATCGGCGGCGCGGTCTCTTTCTTTTCTCTTTTCTGTGATCTTTGTTCTGTGCTTTCTGTTCTTTGTTCTATGTTCTTTGATTCCCGATACCCTTCCCTAAAGACTTCCGGTAAGGCTTTCGCAAAGTCTTCCGATAAGCCTTCGGTAAAGGCTTTAACTGATTGGAATATCTTGTACTTAAGAGGGCAGTCGGGGAGTGTTACGGGAATCCATTGCCAACTTTTTACGACGTTAGGACTCTCTGGTTTGTTGTGCTTTAGGAAGTTAGGCGCCCACAAAAGACAACGTTTTTCGTCGTACTCTAATAAGCCTTCCCGAAAGGCTTCCCCAAAGGCTTTCTCTCCCTTCTTTGAATCCCAACCGCGCTCGGCAGACAGGCCGGGAATACTCAGCCGCGCCGCGCCGATCCCGGTCATTAGTGGATGAGTGAGAACGAAAATGAATCCGAGCTTGGCGTCATCAGACAACCGCTCGACCCGTTCGTCATTCCAAATCTGGACAGAGATTTTACGATAGCGAATATCGCTCATAAGGTGCTCCAAACAGACATGGCTCCTCGGCCCGGTGTGTACCTCAGGTCGGTAAAGACTTGAGCCGAGCTTTGGAGCCAATTATTGACTATGGAATGATCCAACCTAAGGTACACGATGGTACAATACGCCGACTCAATCCCTGAGTCAAGTCTTTTCATTGCGGCACCTCGAAAAGTGTACCAGTTATTTTCTGCCTATCCATTGCGTCTTTGATCGCCGCCGCCATGCCCCGAGAGTTGCGAAAGTACGTCTTGGCCCTACGCTCGTACTTCTCTTGGTACGCCCTCATTTTGTCGATGTCCTCTGTTAAGATATACCCTCGGTCGTCGTCACCCATTCCTCCGAGTATGAAATGCCGCACACCGTTTTCGTCCGGCTCGTTGCGAAGTTCCTCAATGGCAGACTGAACCTGTCGCTCGGATGTGCCGCAAAGATCAGCAAGCTCCTGGCCCGTCTTTCGGGTGTCGCGGACATACCAGAACTTGAGCTTCTGTAGGACTTCGGCGGTTAGTTTGTTCATACTACAGCCGATGACTCAAAGTTGAGAGTTAGGTTGTCGTCGGTTTCTTCCCTTGCCCCCAATAGATTCTTAACCGCCTGATTGTAGTAAGACGATTTCAGTTCAATGCCGATTGCCCTTCGTCCATTAATTACTGACCCATAGCACTCAGAGCCAACCCCCATAAACGGTGTCAACACTACTTCTTTTGGATTACTCCACAGTACACAGGCCCGCTCGATTACATCGAGTTGTAATGGGTGGACGTGACGCTCATCGTCTTGTTCGCGGCTTTCCATGTACGGCAATACCCGGTCAATCCGAATGTCGTCCCACACAGAGCTTGCGTATTGTCGCCATATCCAATGACTGAAACGGTTCTCAGTTTGCTTCCCCTTGTACCCCTTGAAACATTGTAGATCGGTGGGTATTTGCCTTTCACCGGCGTATCTAAGTAGACCGTTTGGGTGGGATACCGGTATCTTGTTGTCGCCGTGTTTCCTGAACATTAAAAGATAGTCCGCACTCGCAACATCACACAGGGTTG
>JBGAWZ010000013.1:0-13239 GCA_044227335.1 Candidatus Zixiibacteriota bacterium
TGGCGCAACTCGCCGCACTCCTCACTGGGCCCAAGCAAATCTTCGCCGAGCAAGCCAAGAGTGCCAAAGATCAATGGCATATATCTGTCATGAATTGCAAAATGTCAATCCCATTCACCTTCCCCATATTTCTACTACGAAATTACTACTATTTCAGTGAATTTTCCGCACCCGCTCCTATCTATGTAAAACCAAGGAGCGAACTATGTCTACCAGCGAAAAACAAATCCAATCCAACCGCGAAAACGCCCAGAAATCCACCGGCCCTAAAACCGACGACGGCAAAGCCACCGTCTCTCAAAACGCCGTCAAACACGGCCTCTATGCCACCAAATCTATCCTCAACTCCCCCCACATCACCGAAGACCGCAAACTCTTCGACCTGCTCTATGAGGCCGCCGTCAAAGACTTAGAGCCCGAATCCCTCTTTCAAGAACTGATCGTCCAGCGCATCGTCGAGTGTATGTGGCGTCAGCGCCGCATCGTCGCCGCCGAAACAGCCCACATCCACCGCCAGCTCGACAAAGCCGAGGGCGACATCAAATCCGAAGCCCTTCTCGCCCGCCACCGCGCCACCTTTCCGGCGCGCTTCAACGCCGACTCCCTCCCCGGCGCACCCACAGTCTTCAACCCACCCGAAATCGGCTCCCCCGAACACCTCGCCGCCCGCATCGACTCCCGTCTCATGCCCGACGAAACCTTCTCCCGCAACGCCCTCCGCTACGAATTCCGCATGACCCGCGAACTGATCCGCTACTACGAACTATACGACCGCCTCAAATCCGACCGTGCGGAACGAACCCATTCACGCGGCCAGAAGCGCAAATCGCGAAAAATAAACTGTGACGAAACAAACCCAGTTGAATTTTCGGATGACTAAGCCATAACCCCATGCCCCACAATTCCTTCCACCCGTCCGTTCGTTCAACCCAACTGGCTTTGTTTTTCCCGTTTGGGCACCCCACAGCTTGCTGTGGGACCCGTGAAATGAACTGTTCTCCTTGCGCTCAATCCTGTAGGGCGGCTTCGTCTTTGAAGCCGCCATCTTCGCGACGGAATAATAAGAGGCGGGTTCAAAGACGAACCCGCCCTACGGAAAACCAAAGCCGTCGGTTGAGGGCCGTGACCTCACATGCCGAATCGCTCGACAATCTCTTGCTTGGTTTTCCCAAGTATCTCGTACTTTTTACCGACTTTCACAAATGCCTCCAGCGCCTTGTCCAGATGATGTCGATCATGCGCCGCCGATATCTGGGTGCGGATACGGGCCTGACCCTGCGCCACTACCGGGAAGAAAAACCCGATGGCGTAGATGCCTTCAGCAAACAGATCCTTGGAGACATCTTGCGACAACTTGGCGTTGTAGAGCATCACCGGCACAATCGGTGTGTCCCCGTCTTTCAAAATGAAGCCGGCATCGGAAAGCCCTTTTCGCCAGTACGCGGCGTTGGCTTCCAGCTTGTCGCGCCGCTCGGTGTTCTTGGTGAGAATCTCAAGGACGCGCAATACTCCCGCCACGACCACCGGCGCGATGGTGTTGGAAAACAGATACGGCCGCGCTCGCTGACGGCACATCTCGACCAGCTCCCGCCGCCCCGAGACACACCCGCCGGAGGCCCCACCGAGCGCTTTTCCGAAGGTGGTGGTGATAACATCCATCTTCCCCACCACGCCGTACTTTTCATGGGTGCCGCGACCGGTCTTGCCGATGAATCCGCTGGCGTGGGAGTCGTCGATCAGCACCAGCGCGTCGTACTTTTCGCACAGCGTCACCATCTCGTCAAGCGGCGCGGTGTCGCCGTCCATCGAAAAGACACCGTCGGTAACGACCAGCCGGATCCGTTTGTCCTGATGCATCTGAAGTTTTTCTTCAAGATGCTCCATATTGGCATGTTTGTAGGTGTCCTGCATAGCGCTACACAACCGCATACCGTCAATGAGCGAGGCATGAACCAGGCGGTCGGAAATCATCACATCTTCTTTGGTCAGGATCGCCTCAAACACCCCCGCATTGGCATCCATACATGAGGGAAAGAGGATGGTCGCCTCGGTCCCCAGAAATGCGCTTAGCCGCTCTTCGAGTTCGCGATGAATGTCCTGTGTGCCGCAGATGAAGCGCACCGACGACATTCCATAACCGCGCGAATCAAGACCCTCGTGCGCCGCTTTTACAACCTCGGGATGACTCGAAAGCCCGAGATAGTTGTTCGCGCACATGTTGATGACTTTCTTTACCGCCGCCCCTGATGGAAACTCGACTTCGATATCCGCCGCTTGTGGCGAGTGAATGAATCGCTCCCGTTTGAACAGTCCGGCGTTTTCGATGCCGCTTAGCGTTTCTTTGTATATACCGCGTGCTCTATCACTGAATCCCATAGTTATCTCCTTTGCGCCGACGGCCCGTTAGTGCACATACTCATTGACCAGCGCGACGATTTTGTTGACCGTATCGAACGCGGCCGGTGTGGCTTTTTCGTCGGGAATCGAAATCTTGTACTTGGTTTCCAAAAACCGCTTAAGCGAAACCATCGAGAACGAATCAACAATACCACTCGAAATGAGCGGCGAATCATAACCGATCTCTTCGTCGGCATCTTCCAGATATTCTTTTTTCACATAGCTCAGAACTACTGTCTTCATGTCTTCCATATGCTTCTCCTGTTGGCTGATTAATCGTTTTCCAAGGTTGAAAGGTCGCCGATTTCCTCTCCCCATTCACGGGCATGTAGTACGCGCCGCATGATTTTTCCGCTTCTCGTCTTCGGAAGGGTGTCGACATACTCTATTTCCTGCGGCATAGCCAGTGATGACAGCCGCTTGCGGATGAAATTCATGATATCAAGTTCGAGCTCGGCCGAGGCCTGATTGCCGGGGCGGAGCGTTACAAATGCCTTGACCACTTCCATGTTGACATCGTCCGGCTTGGCAACCACCGCCGATTCAGCGACTGCGGGGTGTTCCAGAAGCGCCGATTCGACCTCAAACGGGCTCACCAGATGTCCGCCGGTGTTGATGATATCGTCGTCACGTCCGGTGAACCAAAAGTACCCTTCGTTATCAAGACGCGCGCGATCTCCGGACAAGTACCAGCCGTTTCGGAATTTCTTCTGATAGGTCGCCTCGTTGTTCCAATATGTGCGCATCATAGCCGGCCAGCCGGGGCGGAAGGCAATCAATCCCACTTTACCGGGCTGGGTGATCGGTTCGTTAGTGTCGGCGTCGAGTACTACGGCCGTGATGCCGGGAAAGGCCTTTCCCATCGAGCCGGGTTTGATCTTCATGCCGGGGAAGTTGGTAATCATGATCGAACCGGTTTCGGTTTGCCAGTAGGTATCAAGAAACGGCAGTCTCAAAACGCGCTCAGACCAAATCACCGCCTCGGCATTCAGTGGTTCACCGACACTCGCCAAGTGGCGCAGGGATGACAGGTCATACTTTTTCGGAGTCCCGTCTCCCGCCTTCATCAGCGATCTGATCGCAGTCGGCGCCGAATACCACATAGAAATTCGGTGTTTCGCAATAAACTGATACCAGGCGTCGGCCGAGAAACCGCAGTCGAGGACACACTGTGTCACACCCAGCGCGAATGGCGCAATAATCCCATACGATGTCCCCGTCACCCATCCCGGATCGGCGGTGCACCAGTAAATGTCGTCATCGCGCAGATCAAGCACCCATTTGGCAGTCAGATACTGGGAGATGAGCGAGTAGTGAACGTGCTTGACACCTTTGGGTTGGCCGGTCGTACCGGAAGTGTAGTGAAGCACCGACGGGCACTCTGCCGTCGTTGGGTACGACTCGAACTCCTCGATGGGACGGGCATCATCAAGCGAAAATCCGATTTCATTTTCTGACAACTGCTTCTTGCCGTCGTGATCGACGATAATCACTTCCTTCAGATTCGGAAGCTGGTCGGCTATTTTGCGTATCTTGAGCGCATGCTTGCGCTGGGTGATGACGACTGATGTTGAAGCGTCCGAAAGACGCACAAATAGCGATTCGTCACCGAACGCCGAAAACAATGGCTGGGCGATCGCACCGAGTTTAAGCACCCCCAAAAATCCGATATACAGTTCGGGTATTCGATCCATAAACAGGCAAACCCGGTCACCCGACCGAACTCCCAGTTTCTGTAGAAATCCGGCTACTGTGTTGGCCGCCACCCGCAGATCGTTATAGGTGTATTCCTTGGTTCGACCAGTCGAGTCTTCCCAGATAAGGGCCTTCTTGTTCCCCTTGCCGAGAGTACAGATTCGGTCGGTGCAGTACCATCCGATATTGATCGGATTGCCGGGCGAGTATTCAAGTTCCCGCTCGGCGATCGACCAGTCAAAGTCCCGCACTCGCTCTTCGTACGATCCGATGTTTGACATGTGATCTTATCCTTTCCCGTTGATAACTTCCAGAATTACCGTGCCCACTGCCAAATCGCCTGTAGTAGACATAGAGGCGTGGATCCCCGAAACTCCCCTGACTTCTGCCAATTTTGCCGCTTTGCCTGCCAGATTAATACTGATGTGGTCGTCGGTGGCGAAGACAATCTCAATTTCACGAAAACCGATCCCACATTGCCACCCCGTGCCCAACGCCTTGAGAAACGCCTCTTTCAGCGCGAAACAGGTCGCATAGCTCTTCCCCGGATCGGCGGCACCCTGACAAAACGCAATTTCATCGGAAGTGAAGAGACTGTCGACAAGATCGCTCTGACGCGATAGCCGGTCGCGTATCCGGCCGATCTCGACTATGTCTATTCCGATTCCCCCCACCACCAAATCAGGACAAAGATCATCCTTAATTTGGACTAATTTGTCCTTTTTTAGAACAGAACGGTGCGTGTTGACTGTCATCTACGATTACTCTTCAGTGAACAATTCGAGTCCTGGGGAGGCTACTATCGGGCTTTCTGCTCAGCCGGCATCCCGACCCGCTCAGAAATCCGAGCTATCATATCTTTCGTCATCGCTTCGAGTGTGTATTTCGGTTTCCATCCCCATTCACGGCGGGCGGCGGAGTCATCCATGTTGTCCGGCCACGAGTCGGCGATTCCCTGCCTGACCGGATCGACACTGTATTCCATCCCAAATTGCGGAATGTGTTTGCAAATCTCGCGTGCCAATTGCGACGGTGTAAAGCTCATCGCGGTCACGTTGAACGCATTGCGGTGCACTAAGCGGGAACCGTCGGCCTCCATCAGCTCGATCATTGCCCGGAGTGCGTCGGGCATGTACATCATATCGAGCGACGTATTTTCCCGCAGGTAGCAGACATAATGTTTGTGCTTGACCGCCTCATAGAATATCTCGACTGCGTAGTCGGTCGTGCCGCCACCCGGTTCGGTTTCGTAGGATATCAGACCGGGGAAACGGAGTCCACGGCAATCAACGCTGAACTTTTTGAAATAATAATCGCACAAGAGTTCGCCGGTGACTTTGGTGATTCCGTACATCGTGTCCGGACGCTGAATCGTGTCCTGCGGCGTATCGGTCTTCGGTGTGGTCGGCCCAAACGCGCCGATCGAACTGGGGAAGAAGATTGCGCACTTATATTGGCGAGCCGCTTCAAGGATGTGGTACAGCCCGTTGACATTGATATGCCACGCGGTGTTTGGTTTCATTTCCGATACCGCCGACAACAGTGCACCCAAGTGATAGATCGTGCCGATATCGAACCGTTGCATCACCCGGGTGATATGGTTGGGGTCGGTGCAATCGAGAAATTCAAACGGTCCTGAGTCGCGCAGATGTTCATCGGAGGGCATCCTGATATCGGTGGCAATCACTTCAAGGTCTTTGTACTGGGTGCGGAGTGCCATGGTCAGTTCCGAGCCGATCTGTCCCAGCGCGCCGGTAACAAGTATTTTCTTCATATAGAATTCAATCTTCCTCAGTGCGCAAAAGCGCACGCCTAATGACTGTTTCTAAGTCGAAAAAAACAGAAATCGGGCGGTGGCACAAGGGGATTCTGTGTCTCACCTCCAGTGATCTCCGGCTGGACCAAACTGGTCAATTAACTCCTATCAAGGGGTTTGGGTCCCACAAACTTCCAGAATTCGGGCGGGCGGGTACGGAGCGCAACAACGGGTAGTTCATATCGCCTGGCTCTGAATCTGATTCCAATCGCGACTTGCTCTCTCTCATTCACCGCATTAGACTGTCGGTAGCCACACCGTGTAATTCACGACAACGTAGTGTGGATTTGATAAGAAGTTCAGACCTCTTAGAACGTCACAAATGACGAGGAGACTCCTGTGAAACAGCCTCACCCAGTCTTGTCCCTCATCCTGCTGACTCTTCTGTGCGTGACCACTCATTCGGCCACCACAGGATTCCAGCTTGATGTCAAAAAACACACGCTGAAAAATGGCATGCGCTTCCTCGTGCTCGAAAATCATTCGGCGCCGGTTTTCGCATCCTATATCAAATTCAACACCGGCTCAGTCGACGAGCGCCCCGGTTTGACCGGCGCGTCGCATTTGCTTGAGCACATGCTCTTCAAGGGAACCAAGATCATCGGCACAAGCAATTACGAAGCCGAAGTCCCGATCATGGCCCGCATCGATTCACTGGCCCACCTCATGTATGCCGAGCAAGCCAAGCTGGCCGGTAATATCAACACTCCCGATTCGACGCGATTCAACGAACTCCGCCAACAAATCGCCGACGCCCAAAGCGAACAAAAGAAATACGTCATCAAAGACGAGCTCTGGTCCACCTATCTACAAGCAGGCGGCACCGGCCTGAATGCGTCCACCAACAACGACGGCACTCAATATTTCCTTTCACTCCCCAAGAACCGCCTCGAACTCTGGGCCTTTTTGGAGAGTGATCGTTTGTCCAATCTGGTCCTGCGTGAGTTTTATTCCGAGCGCGATGTCGTCAAAGAGGAACGTCGCCTCCGCACCGAGAACGAAGCCCGCGGCACTCTCGACGAAGCCGTCTCCGCCGCCACATTTAGCGCCTCACCCTATGGCTGGCCGGTGGTCGGCTGGATGAGCGACCTGCACACGATGATGCGCGAAGATGTCGAGGAGTATTTCAAGTCGCACTATTCCCCCGCCAACGCGGTCGCAGTAATCGTGGGCGATGTAAAAGCTGAGGAAGTCTTTGCCATTGCCGAGAGATATTTCGCTCCGATACTGGCACAACCGTTACCGAAACCAGTCGTCACGTTCGACGCCCCCCACACCGGCGAACGGCGAGTCGAGGTCGAGTATCCCGCCAATCCGATCGCCTTTATCACTTGGGCGACGCCATCGATTGGGCATCCTGATCTTCCGGCGCTTGATGTTGCTTCAAGTATTCTCTCATCAGGTAGAACAAGCCGCTTTTACCGAAATCTTCGCGAAAAGAAATTGGGCTCCGCCAGCGCCTCTGTCGATTACGCCCGTTACCCCAGCGCTTTCACCTGCTCGATCACTCCCTACGGCAATCACACGACGCTCGAGCTTGAAGATTCGCTCTATGCCATCATCGACAAGCTGAAAACTGAAAAAGTCAGCGAATGGGAACTCCAGAAAGTGCGCAACCAGATCGACGCCCAGTTCACTCGTTCGCTCGAATCCAATCAGGGGCTGGCTGGACGACTGGCCTCAAGCGAAGTTGTCACCGGCAATTGGCACGATTTCATCGACCGCAACGAGGCGATCAAAAAAGTCACGGCTGACGATGTCATGCGGGTGGTGAACAAATATTTGATCAAATCCAACCGCACGGTCGCCTTTATCACCAAAACCGGCGCCCCCAAGCCGGCGCAACCACGCACCACCGGTGAATCAACCGGTTTTTCGCACTAACGGCAGGAACGAATGAATATGAAACACATACTATACATACTGGTCGCGGTTGCCCTCGTCGTTTCGAGCGTGGCCGCACAGTCTACTGAGACCAAATCCCCCGGCTCAGCCAAAATCGCCACCCTTTCCACTGCACCGGTCGAACTGACTATTCCCGAGGTCGGCAAAGAAGTCACCCGTGTCGCGCTCGACAACGGGCTGACTGTCTACCTCTACGAAAACCACCGTCTCCCTCTTTTCAATGTCTCGGCCCTGATCCGATGCGGCTCGGTCTTTGATCCCTCGGAAAAAGACGGTGTCGCTGATTTTGTGGGCACAGTCATGCGCTCCGGCGGAAGTGCAACGATATCCGGCGATTCGCTCAATAACCTGCTTGAATTCCTCGGCGGATCGCTTGAGGTCAACATCGGCCAGGAACAAGGAAACGCCAACTTGAGCGTGCTGGCCAAAGATGCCAACCTTGGACTTTCTCTCTTGGCTGACGTTCTGCGCAACCCCGCCTTTCCAGACGACAAACTTGAACTGGCCAAGACCGACGCCAAAAATCAGATCAAACGTCGCAATGACAACCCCGGCGGCGTGGCGAGTCGGTATTTTGCGAGCACCCTCTACGGCGACCATCCCTACGGCCGGGTCACAGAGTGGAGTGCAATCAAGGCAATCACTGTTGCCGATCTGAAAGAATACCACTCTCGCTTTTTTGTCCCAAACAATGTTATGATCGGCGTCTCCGGTGATTTCGATTCCAAGGTTGTGCTCGCTCAAATCAAAAAGCTCTTTGGTAACTGGGCGAAATCGACAGCGCCGTTTCCAACCTATTTGCCGGTCGAGATGACCACGCACCCCGGCGTTTTCTTGATTACCAAGGATATCAATCAGGCGAATATTAATATCGGGCAACTGGGCATCAAGCGCGACAATCCCGATCGGTATGCGATTCAACTGATGAACTACATTTTGGGCGGCGGATCTTTCACCTCGCGTCTGACTTCGCGTGTCCGTTCCGACGAAGGGCTGGCCTATCGGGTCGGCTCGCAGTACGATATCGGTTCGCGCGACTACGGAACGTTTATGGCCACCTGTCAGACCAAAGCGGCCACTGCCCACAAGGCGATCGGTTTGATCATGGAAGAGATTCGCAAGATCCACGACAACGGCGCCAATGAAGTCGAATTGAAAGAGGCCAAAGACGCGGCGGTGAATCGTCTGGTTTTCAATTTCGACACTCCGGGCAAGATCGTGCGCAATCTGATGTCGCTGGAATATGATGGTTTTCCCGCTGATTTCTACAAATCGTATCTGGAGAATTATCGCAAGGTGACATTGGCAGATATCAACCGTGTCGCCGCGACATATCTGACTCCCGATAAGATGTCGCTGATTGTGGTCGGCAAACCGGAAACGTTTGACAAGCCGCTTGACGATTTCGGCAAAGTGACCAACATCGCGCTGACGGAGCCGAATTTGGAGTAGGATTTTCTAAGCGGCAGGTCTCGCCCGCGAGGTGGGGGCTATGGGCCTGCCGCAACAAAACAAAACAAAGCCGTCAGGTGGGGGCACCTGACGGCACGAAAATCGAGGCGAGATTGCTTCGCCGCGGGGCGCGTCTCGCAATGACGTGTTTGTTGAGACTCGCTTACATCTCGTTGGGTTTGAACAGGCCGATCATGTTGCCGTCGGGATCGGTGAACATCGCGCAGTGGCCGACGCCCGGAATCGGGGTCACCGGCAATACGGTTTTCCCGCCAAGACTTTCGGCTTTGTTCAGCGAGGCCTGCAGGTCGGGGACCATGACATAGAATGTCACATACGGTCCGCCGCCGGGAGGAGTCGGGCCGATACCGCCGCCGATCGATTTTTCGCCGATGGGATCGACCATGCCGTAGTCCATCCCCTCGTAGGTTTTGATCTGCCAACCGAAGAGGTCGGAGTAGAACTTTTCGGATTTTTTGCGGTCGCGTCCCGCGATTTCAAAGTGAACTACCGGATCTGCCATGTGAAACTCCAATCTAAAGTGTACTGGTTGTGTCAATGTTATACGGCGCAATTGCTATCGGGTTGCCATCGCGCTTTTGGCCGAGGTGCGGCCGTAGCGCTGGGTGGCGTACCCCAGGATGAGCCCGACCAGCGAGCCGGGGATCATAATTTCCAACCACCAGTGCTTGCCATTCTCATCACCCATAGCGGCAATTATGAAGGCCAGAATCAACCCGACCAGTGTGCCGACCACAATGCCGAGCGGGAGGTTGTTGTATTTGCGGGCGATAAATCCCATGATGACCCCGGCGACAATCCCTTTGAACGTCGAGCCAAGGACAATGCCGATGATCTGCGAGCCAACCTCGGGGTAGAAGAGCGCGGTGAGGCCATCCAGTGCGCCGAGTATTGCGCCCAGAATAATGCCGAGAACTGGTTTAGACATGCGTGTATTCCTTTCGATTATGTGATATAGTTTGCTGTAAACTTCTATTACCGCTCGCCGGCGGTTTCTTTAGCGGCCGAGCCAGAAAAAGATAATAATTCTCAAGACAATGTAGGCCAGCACCATGTAGACCACAAAGCGGTGGCGGCCAAGCCAGCGTCCGGCTTGCTCAAAGATATTCTCGGGGTAGGCGCTGACCGGTTCGCCGGCCAGATGGCGCGAGAGGTCGGATTCGAATTCCTGCGCAGTTTGGTAGCGGTGTGTGCGGTCTTTGGAAAGGGCCTTTTGGCAGATGGCGGCGATTGGTTTAGGAATCGACGGTTCAAGCGCGCGCGGCAAAATAAGCTGGCAGGCCAGCGCGGCTTTGGTGGCCGACTCTTGAGAATCAGCAGTATAGAGGGGCCGTTTGGTCAGCATGAAATAGAGCACAGCGCCAAGGCCGAAGATATCGGTGCGGTGATCAATCTGCGATTGGTCTCCGGCGGCTTGCTCGGGAGAGATATACGAGAGTGTGCCGATGATTGCGCCCTCGGCGGTTTGATTAACTGCAATCGAGTCGGGCTGAGAGGAAGTGTCGGATGGTGTACTTGCGTTGACGCGCGCGGTTCCCCAGTCCATGACGAGAACTTCGCCGAACGATCCGACCATGACATTCTCAGGTTTCAAGTCGCGATGAATGACACTGCGAGAATGGGCAAAGCCGATCGCCTGACAGAGTTTTTGGGCAACGATAAGTTTGTCGGTCAGGGAAATATCGCGGGAGACATACTCGGTAAGCGTTTCTCCCTGCACATATTTCATTATGTAGAAGGGGCGACCGTCGGGGAGGCGGCCGACATCGTGGATTGGGACAATGGCCGGGTGTTCCAAAAGCGCGATGATCTGCGCCTCGCGCACCATGCGGACGTAGAGCGGCTCGGTGTCGAGCGGGGTAGTCAATACTTTCAGGGCTACATCGCGTTTCAATTCGGTGTCTTGTACCAAATAGACGCTCCCCATCCCGCCGCCGGCAATCGGGCGCACCATTTGGTACTTTGTGCCGGTCAGATCGGGCAGGTCGACCAGATCACGAAGTCGACCGAGGGATTTGTCGGAGAGGTGATCCATCAGATTTTCAATCCAAGTAGTGCGCGGACCTCGGCGCGGTATTCTTCATCCGAGCCGGTCAGTTCGCGAATGACTTCAAGCAGGATAGTGCGGAATCTCCGACGCACGAATGCGAGATGGTTGGTGACATCGGTCACGGGAATATTATGTACGGCCGCGAGCATGTCGTAAGTCAGCTTGTCACTGTCATCGCGGTCGGTCAGGTCGTATTGCTGAAAGAGCGAGAAGTGCAGTTGCTTGCTGTCGGATTCGCAAGATTTCTTCAGGCGCTCGATTGTCAACGTGAAAACGCGTCTTGCCCATTCGCGCTCGAACCACGAATCGATATCGGGAGGGACACTCAAGCCGATTGATTGCAACTCTGACTCGGCCGATGATTGCTCGATTGATATGAACTCGGCCGCCCCTCCCC
The DNA here is from genome assembly GCA_044227335.1 of Candidatus Zixiibacteriota bacterium. GTDB lineage: Bacteria > Zixibacteria > MSB-5A5 > GN15 > FEB-12 > JACRAV01. Next base: position 11,734 of record JBGAWZ010000013.1, read on the forward strand.
GTTTTTGGGTTCCGCGCGAGCGATGTTCGTTGGCGGCGTGGCGATCAAGACAAAGACGAAGGAAGGTGCGGAATTTCGCCTTTTGCGGATCATACGACTGCAAAAACCCACGTTCGAGGGCGAGGGCAAAAAATCCCTGCACCAGATCGGAGGCATCGTCGGGAGTCATGCGCCAGCGGAGGCGGGAATATTTGTAAAGTGGCGACCAATAGGCACGGACAAGCAGATCGAGCGCTCGCTCTCGTTCACCGTTGTCACTGGATGACAGAGCTAAGATGGCGGAGTACCGGGTGGCGGGAAACTGACCGCCGACTGTACTTTCTTTGTCAGATTGCGTCATGTGAGTGCCCAACTTAGAGTGAACGGGCGGTCGCTTGGATGAGCGCCCAGGCGGAGTCGACATCGGCCTGCGTGACATTGGTTTGCCCGATCACCATACGGAGAGTGTAGGCGCTGTGCAGTTTGGTGTGAGTCAGAAAGAGTTTGCCGCTGGCATTCAATTTATTCTCAAGACGCTCGTTGAGATCGTTGAGTTTTGAAAGATCATCGACACCTTTGGGATGGTAGCGGAAACAGACAAGATTGATCGAGCGAGGCGCGAGAATTTCAAAATCGTGCGAGTCGCGGATGGTCTTTTCAAGACTGCTCGCCATTGCGATATGATTGCGGATGATCTTCTGCAGTCCCTCGACTCCATACGAGCGGATGACAAACCAGAGTTTGAGGGCGCGGAAGCGGCGCCCAAGAGGAACTCCCCAATCGCGGTAGTTGTTGACCCGTTCTTTCTCGGGGGTCTTGAGATATTCCGGCAGAATTTCAAAGGTGCGGATGAGGGCTTCGCGGTCTCGTACAAAGTAGGCGGTGCAGTCGAAATTGGTCAGCATCCATTTGTGCGGATTGAAGACGAATGTATCGGCCAGCTCAACCCCCTCGCTCATCCAGCGCATTTCAGGCAGGATCAGCGCGGTACCGGCGAAGGCGGCGTCGACATGGAGCCAAACTTTGTGACGGCGACAAATTTCACCAATTGCTTTCAAGGGATCAAGGGCGGTCGAGCCGGTGGTTCCGATAGTTGCGACCACACACAGCGGCGTGAGGCCGTGGGCCAGGTCCCCCTCAATTGCCCGCTCCAGCATTTTGGGGTCCATGGCAAATGAATCGTCGACCGCGACTTTGTGGAGCCGCTCTTTACCAAGCCCTGCAATTTTCACTGCTTTGTCGATCGACGAGTGGGTTTCTGACGAACAGTAAACGACGAAGCGATGTGAAGAATCCAGGCCTCGTTCATTTACCGCGTAATCTGTGTATTTCTCGCGGGCTGTCAGGATTGAACAGAGGGTAGCAGTTGAGGCAGTGTCTTGGATCACACCTTCGAATTGCTGAGGCAAGCCAATCATGTCGCGTAGCCACTGAAGTACTCGCTCTTCAAGTTCGGCGGCCGACGGCGAGGTTTGCCAGATCATGCACTGTGCGGCCAGTGTAGCGGTCAGCATTTCAGCCAGCACC
>JBGAWZ010000377.1:0-2889 GCA_044227335.1 Candidatus Zixiibacteriota bacterium
GAATTCCAGATTCTGTACTTGCTGGCGCGTCGGCCGGGATGGGTCTTTTCGCGCGAGCAGATTCTCAATGAAATCCGCGGCGATGAGGCGTACGTTACCGACCGATCCATCGATGTCCAGATTGTCGGGCTTCGCAAAAAACTCGGCGAGAGCGGCGGTCTCATTGAAACCGTCCGCGGTGTTGGCTATAAACTGAAAGAATGAACATGATCGGTACGCGACTCTTCGCGCAGTTGTTTTCAGCAATCGTGGTTGTTGTAGTCGCGGCTAGTCTTGCGGCCGGAGTTCTGCTTTCTTCAATATCTGAACTGTCAGCGGGGGCGATATGGATTCGCGTGGTGGTTTCCGCCGGAATCGCACTCATCGTAGGATGGTTCGTGGCTTCGCGCCTCTCCAAAAAATTGAGTCGGTCTCTTCGCGACGTTCAACACGGAGTGGGGCAGTTTGCCGCTGGGGATTTTGCCCACCGGCTCAAAATCAGCACTATCGAAGAACTCGGTAATCTTGAGTATTCACTCAATGTGATGGCCATGCGGCTGGAAGAACAGCGCTGGGAACTGCTGAGAGAACGAAACGAGTTGGAGGTCACTCTTTCCGGAATGGCCGACGGCATCCTGGCGATCGATCATGAGGGGCGGCTGGTCAATCTCAATCCGGCGGCGGCGGCGATATTCGATCTGGACATGAAGCGCGCCCGCGGCAAGACGATTGTTGAAATCATCCGCAATACTGCCCTTCAGGAATTCGCCTCTGCGACTCTGGCGGCGTCGCAGGCGATTGACACCGAAATTGTGATCGACCGCGACGGTGACCGGTATTTTCACCTCCTGGGAAGCCCGATTCGCGATTCTCAGGGCGAGATTGCCGCGGCGGTCCTGGTTATTCACGATATCACCACTCTGCGAAAACTGGAGACCATGCGGCGCGACTTTGTCGCAAACGTCTCGCATGAACTGAAGACGCCGATCACCAGCATCAAGGGGTATATCGAGACAATTCTGGGCACTCCTGATATCTCGCCGGAAGACGCTAATCGATTTCTGGAAACGGTGCGCAGGCAGTCCGAGCGGCTAAACGCTATTATCGATGACCTCTTGTCACTCTCGCGGATAGAGCAGGGCGTGGAGCGAGCGGAGATTGCTTTCGCCGAAACAAATATGTCATCCTTGCTGAGTTCCGCAATGCATTCGTGTGAGCCTGCGGCCAAGGCCAAGCAAATAGAATTGTCGTTTGACAACCATGTCGATATTTCTGTGCGCGCCAACGGCGCACTGCTTGAGCAGGCGGTGGTGAATCTGGTTGACAATGCTGTCAAGTACTCGCCGCCCGGTTCGCGGGTGGAAGTATCGGCGACCGCGGATTTGTCTGATACGATTATTCAGGTCAAAGACAATGGACCGGGAATTCCGAAAGAACATATCCCGCGAATTTTCGAGCGGTTTTACCGGGTAGACAAATCGCGCTCACGTGAAGCGGGGGGGACCGGGCTGGGACTGGCGATTGTGAAGCATATTGTGGTGGCGCATCACGGCGCGGTGACGGTTGAAAGTGAGTTGGGCAGGGGAACGACCTTTTCGATCCGCGTGCCGCGGTAGGGGATTCGTCATAGAGTTATGTCTGGTGGTACTTGTTGCAGGTCGCATCCAACCACCGTATTCTGATTGGCGACAACAACCACTTCGTCCACCTGCTTTGAATCATACCCGATCACGCTGAACCTGATGGCGTAAGTCCCCGGTGTCAATTTGGTAATCCTGTAATATCCGTGTTGATCAGTCATCGCTCCAAGTTTGGTGCCAACTACGCTCACGGACACTGCAACCAATGGCTCATTGAAATGCACATCCCAAACACGCCCAGAAATTGAGCCGTAGGAAATCGATTGGGAATCGCTCCGATGACACGTCGCCCCGATCATCATAAACGACAATGCAGTAATCAGTATTGTCTGCTTCACCGAAATCCTCCCGGCCAACTCACTCAATGGACACAGCAGTCTACTAATATGACGGGTTGAGGGCAAGGGGTGTGGAATAAGCCCGCCCGCTCGGCTCCACACAAAATCACTACCAATTTCCGCTATCTTGTGAATGCGACTGTCTCATGTAGTATGAATTACGTCGCTTCTCAAATCGCCAGACCACGCTCTGTGTTCCAACGGCCCCGGAATCACAAGATATTGTTTTTTGACCAATCGAACCCAATTGGCGGTCCCGCTTGTGACACCCAACACAAACGCACAGTTCAAGTTAGGAGAAATCTGTGGGCCTGGATTCGAACCCGTTTGAACCCAAAACCGAACCCATTTCTGTAGCCTTCAAACCCAAAAATTGCCGCCTTAATGGGTTTGATGTACAACATACAGAACACTCACTAAGCCCTAACAATACTCTAACATTGACGCCGTTGGTTAGAAGCGGTGTAAAGCAGGATTGGGACAGTGTGAATGCAAGAACTGAAGTTTAAGCCAAAGTCCAAGATTCGCGAGTTCTTGGGCGAAAAGTTTCTGGCGGTCAATGCCTGGGTGGCGTTGATCGGGATCCTGCTCATTTTCGTTTTCATCTTCAAAGAAACCATCCCGCTCTTTTTAGACCCCGAAGCAACTCAGCATGCTGGGCTTGGCAAGATGCTGTTCAAGCAGGTCTGGACCGAAGGGAAAGCCGCCAAGTGGTCATGGCAACCCAATTCCGATAATCCCAAGTTTTCACTCCTACCGCTGTTTCTCGGAACAATCAAGGCGGCAATTGTGGCGATGCTCTTCGCGGCCCCTCTGGGGGTTGGGGCGGCGATGTACTCCTCGGAATTTGCCGGCAAGCGGATGCGCGAGATTATCAAGCCGGTGATTGAGCTGTTGGCCGGGATACCGTCGGTAGTGCTCGGTTTCTTCGC
>JBGAWZ010000378.1:0-2886 GCA_044227335.1 Candidatus Zixiibacteriota bacterium
CCCTGAAGAATATGTTTTTGTATCTCCAGGGATATTTCATGGCGTTTGTTCAGCAGTCGGTGATGAAGGATTTTCGTGATTTGCTCTTTGCCAAATATCAGCGGCTCTCGCTTGATTATTTTCATCGCCGCCGCACCGGACAGGTCATCTCACGAATCACTAACGATGTGGTCGTGCTCAATGATGCGATCGATGTCGGGTTTAACCGACTGGTGACCGACTCGATTCAGGTGGCAGTCTTTTTCGCTTTCCTCATCATACTGAGCTGGAAACTCACTCTGCTGGCGATGATCTGTCTGCCGCTGGTCTTCGGGTTTATCTGGTTCATCGGGCGCAAACTCCGCAAGTACTCCGAGCGGACGCAGGAACGGATGGCGGATGTCAACTCAGTACTCGAAGAAAATGTCAGCAATATGCGGATTGTGAAGGCGTTCTCGATGGAGGAGTATGAGGCGAAGAAGTTCGTACAGACGACGTACGATTATTTTCGTTCGCTTGTACGTATGACGCGTATCCGTCATTTGGCGACGCCGATCAACGATTTGCTGGCGACCGGTGCGGGAATCCTGATTTTGCTATATGCCGGATCGCGCATTTTGTCAGGGACTGGCGAGCTGGCGGCGGGGGACTTCATGACGTATGTCGTGTCAATGTTTTCGCTCATCAAACCGGTGAAGGAGCTAAGCCAGATTCATATCAAGTTGCAGGAAGGAATGGCGGCCGCCGACCGGGTGTTTGAAGTTCTCGATACGCCGGAGACCATTACCGACCGGCCGGCGGCCCGAGAGATTGCCGAATTACAACAGGATATCGTATTTGACAATATTTCTTTCAGATATGATCAAGAGCCGATTTTGGAACAGGTGACGATGACCGTCAGGCGTGGCGAGGTTGTCGCGGTGGTGGGTCCCTCGGGGGCAGGGAAAACAACTCTGTTTAATCTGCTTCCGCGCTTTTACGATCCCCAGAGAGGCACAATCCGTGTCGATGGAATTGACCTGCGCGATCTGAAACTAACTTCACTGCGCGGACTGCTCGGGATTGTGACACAAGAAACCTATTTGTTTCATGACTCGATCCGGAATAACATCGCCTACGGACTGAGCGACCTTGCGCTCGACAAGATAGTCGCCGCGGCGAAGATGGCCAATGCCCATGAGTTTGTGGAGTCGTTTCCGGACGGATACGACACCGTCGTCGGTAGTCGCGGGGTGCGGCTTTCCGGCGGACAGCGCCAACGGATCGCGATAGCGAGGGCGCTACTTCGTGACCCTCAGATTCTCCTGTTCGACGAGGCGACTTCGGCGCTCGATACCGAATCGGAACGGTTGGTGCAGGAAGCCATTGATCGCTTGTTGGTCGGCCGTACGACGCTTGTCATTGCGCATCGCTTATCGACAATCAAACACGCCGACAGAATAGTGGTGTTGGATAAGGGGCGAATCACTGAGGAGGGGACGCACGATCAACTGATGCAACGGGGAGGAACATACCACCGGCTGTACACCATGCAATTCCGGGACAACGAATGAATTTGTTGTTTTTGGATTCCATCGAGGCCGAGACATTCGGCGGAATGGAAGAATGGATTCGACTGGTGGCGGTAGGGCTCAAGGCTCGTGGCCACTGTTCGATTGCAGTTGGACGCAATGAGTCAGAGTTTTTGCGTCGAGTCGGAGCTTGCGGTATCGAATCGGTTGAACTGCGAATCTCCGGCGATTTCGATCCGGTTACTATCGCGTCGTTGAGTTCACTGATATGTCAGCGCAAGATTGATCTCGTCTGCGTGAACTTTAATAAAGATGTTCGATTGGGCGGGTTGGCGGCCAAGTTGGCCGGGTCGGTGCCGGTGGTTTGGTCGGTAGGTCTGGATATTGCCGGAGATTCATGGGTGCATCGGACACTCACGCCGCAGTTAATATCAGGTGTGGTGGTGCCTTCGAATTCTCTTAAGACACAACTTCTTGCCCATGGATATTTGCCGGCAGATAAGATTGAAGTTGTGCCGATCGGGATCGAAGAGATTTCTGGATCTCAGCGAACGGAAAGTGCGAGACAAAACCTGCAGAGACAATTTTCGGTGTCGCCGGATTCTCTGGTGGCGGTGACAGTCGGGCGGTTTGTCGAGCAAAAGGGACATTCGTATTTGATTGCATCGATACCGCACATTGTAAGTCGTCACCCCAACCTTCGCTTTTTGTTGTTGGGGGATGGACCGTTTCGCGATCCCCTTCAACGGCAGGCGAATGACCAAGGGGTCGCGGAGAAAGTGATCTTTGGCGGTATGCGCGACGATGTCGCCGGAATTCTAGCCGGGTGCGATCTGATGATCCACCCTTCGGTAGAAGAACCATTCGGCATTGCCCTACTTGAGGGAATGCGAGCGGGTCTGCCGGTGGTAGCGTCGAGAGTCGGTGGCATACCGGAAGTCTTGGGTGGCGGTGTAGGTGGTATGTTGATAGAATCTCGCAGTTCGAACGCGATCGCCTCTACCGTGACAAATCTATGTGACCGACGAGGGGAGTTTGGTGCGCTGGGTCGTGCCAATCGCGTTCGATTTGAGTCGCTTTTCACCGCAGAAAAAATGACTGACCGAATGGAGCAGTATTTCGATAGAATAGTGCATCAGGCGGTGGCTCGTGGATAAACTAAAGCCGATCGAACATGGGTTCAAAGCGGCGGTGTTTGGACTGCTCGCCGGATTTCTCAGGAGGGGGGACAGGGAGTTTCAACCACTCGATGGGAAGAGACTCTCGAAAGTGCTCTTCCTTCGCCCGGAGAAAATTGGCGACATGGTCATATCATTGCCGGTATTTGACGGCCTTAAAGGCGCGTTTCCGCATATCAAACAGTCAATTCTGGCCTCGCCCAAAAATGTCGCGCTGA
>JBGAWZ010000379.1:0-2885 GCA_044227335.1 Candidatus Zixiibacteriota bacterium
CCCTCTCGCCACACCCGACTGATTCGACACAATTACCAATTTCCAGCCTTTCTGTTGGGCGATAGTCAACGCTTCTAAGACCGTCGCTTCTAACTGCACTCCTTCGGGGTCGGCAAGATAATGCTTATTCACAATCACCGTGCCGTCGCGATCCAGCACGAGCGCCCGATTTCTTTGAACATTGTGCGACAAGACCTCTCTTGCCCGCGCGACGACATCATCGGCGCTGATTCGGGTGAAACAAAATCTCTGCTCACGGTGGCAGGGGCGGCGACCGTGTAGCGAGCAGGGACGGCACGGTTCATCGACCTCGATTACCTGATCGAACGTCCCTTTCGGTGCAAATCCGAGCGCCGGATGGGTCGGCCCGAAAATCACAAAAGTTGGCGTGCCAAGTCCACTCGACAAGTGGGCGATCCCCGAATCATTGGCAATCGTCAGGTCGGCCCCGGCAAGTGCATCGGCCAGTTCCATGTACGGCCGGTCAATCAGCCTGGTGTACTGGTCGCGATTCAAGTACCGCGAAATATCCAGTTTGGCGTCATCATTCCCCGTGACTAGCCACACAATATGAGCACTGAATTCCTCGGACAGCTTTGCCGCCACCTGTGCAAACCGCTCAAGCGGCCACTGTTTGGTGGCGTGGGCCGCTCCCGGCGCAATGACAACCGTCTTCCCTTGGCGCTTTTGGGCCTCGTCGACCGATTCGGGATTGCGCCACAACACTGCCCGTCGCGCAACACTCGTGGCCCCCATCTCTTCAATCGCTTGATTATAGGCATCAATCGTGTACGGCCGCACTGCCGGGATTTTGTTCGTCCGAACAAGTTGATATCGTTCGCGTCTTCGTTTGGGATAGCTGAATTTGGCGTTTGCGTTGACCAGCCGCTTGACCAGCCATGACCGCAAGCTCCCGTGCAGATCGACAATGCCGTCGAGCTTCCGGTCCTCAAGTCCCAGGATCAACCGGCTCATTTCGCCGTACCCGGGGCGATCACTCACAGTGATGACTTCGTCCACCGTGCGGAACATCTCGACCACCGGACGGTACCGCTCGCGCGTCATATACAAGATGCGGCAGTCGGGATAAGAAAGGCGAAGATTCAGCACCGGCGCGGAGGTCAAAATGACATCCCCCAGCGACCCGAATCGAATCACCAAAAACGTCTTAGCCATGAGCGGAATATACTGCCGGACAGGTCGGCCGGCAGTAATCAACAATAGTCGTAAATTCGGCGCCCATTGCCCGGCCTGGTCGCCGAATCGACACCGTTACATTACGCCGAATTCGACTCCGAAAAAGACACCATCGTTTCCGTCGATCTGCAATTCACCGAAGAATTTCAAATTCTGGCTGGCCTCCCAGGCCGCGCCACCGTTAAGTCCAAATCGAATGTCGGACTTATCGACAACCGACACATGCTCGATTCTGACATTGACTCGCCCATACGGCGACAATGTGCTCCCGTTAGAGAGCTTGAACGGGTACGACCCGACTAGGTGCGACCCGAGTTCATAAATCGACGCTCCGTCCAGATCCAGATAATCAATAAATCCACCCAGCGCCATATCCATCGGATAGCGCGATCCCTCTGCCACCGACCAGAACTGCCACTTGAAATCTCCGCCGAGGGCGAGCTGGGTCGACGGTCCCGCGTCCCAAAACGCTAGCTTGATTCGGCCGTCCACATATTTTGACATACCATAACCAAACCATCCGCCGAATGAATTGGCGTCGGCAATGCCACCGGAGATTCCGATTGTGCCTATCCCCTGGCCATACGGCTGGGCAGTGGACAATCCACCAAATACCGATCCGGCGCCTCCGGCCATGACCGTTACCGGGATACAAACCGCCAACAAAGCGATACTGAAATTGAATATTTTGGAACGCATCAATAGTGTCCTTTCAAAAGTAAGCAGACTGTTCTTCCAAAAAACGTACGTGCGGGTCACTTCAGAGTCAACTTTTATTTCAAACTTCGGCTCCGTTCAGACATTGTACGACTATGAGGTGATGTCGGTTTCCATTGCACACTTGCATTTGTAAACGAAAAAAAACGGCCGTGGACTTCTCCACAGCCGTTCAGTGATTTGATAGAAATAATCTCAGTAAAGATTGTACTTGGCGATTCGATCGCGAAGCGTGTTACGCGAGATACCCAGAACCTCGGAACTCTTGACCTGGTTTCCGTTGTACTGTTTAAGGCAAGAGGCAATCACCGCCCGTTCCAGAGCCGATTCAAGAAAATGATAAATCTGTCCGGGCGAATTGACAATGAGTTGGGGCATGATCGGGTCAACGATCTTCTTGAATGTCTCCGTATAGTCGTTCTGAAGCACGGACAGGTCTACATCGGACTTCGGCTTGTCTTCGGTCAGTGACGGAAAATCTTCCGGCTGGAGTGTGTCATTTTTCGACATTACCATCGCCGTATGCACATTATTCTCAAGTTCCCGGACATTCCCCGGCCAGGGATATTTCAACAGCGACTGCTGAGCCTTTTTGGAAATCTGTTTGGCCGGTACCGCAAGGCTCTCAGAGAACTTGTTTCTGAAATAGTCCGCCAAGAGTAGAATATCATCTTTTCTGTCTTTCAGCGCCGGCAGATATATCGACACTACTTTAAGCCGGTAAAACAGATCGACCCGGAACGAACCTTCCTTCATCGATTGCACGAGCGATTTGTTGGTCGCCGCGATTATGCGCACATCGGCCTTGATTGTCTCGTTGCCACCAACCCGCTCAAAGCACCGCTCCTGCAAAACGCGAAGGAGTTTGGGTTGGGTCAGCATCGACATATCGCCGATCTCGTCTAAGAACAGCGTTCCTTCGTGAGCCTGCTCAAACTTGCCGATCCGCTTGTAATATGCTCCGGTGAAGG
>JBGAWZ010000380.1:0-2884 GCA_044227335.1 Candidatus Zixiibacteriota bacterium
GTTGTACAAGCGCGGCCCGGATTTCCGCCGTCACTGGTGCGGCAGGCGATCATGGAGACCGCCAACAATCACAACACCCCCAATAATGATTACGGCTGGGGAATCGTGAACACTATGGAGGCGATCAATTGGGGTGCGGGTATTGCCGCCGATGTCACGCAGGGGAATGCCCCGATGCCGGTGCAGTTCACCGGGACGTCGTCGCCAATATTGTCGCCCAGTTCGTGGCTGTGGGACTTCGGCGACGGCCAGACTTCGACCGCACAAAACCCGTTGCACCTGTTCACTCTGCCCGGTGCGTATACGGTTTCGCTGACGGTTCAGACTCCGTACGGCCCGATCACGAATACAAAATCCGCGTATATCGTTGCCTTTGGAGACACACTGAGTTTTTCAAATGTGTCAAACTTCGCCGGAAAAAAAGTGGCAATCTCGGTGAATCTTGCAAACTCGCAACCGCTCCAGAGTATGACAATTCCGATTCGCCTGCCCAATACACCGTACAAAGTGCGACTGGATTCGATTCGTCGCGGAAGTCGGACCACTTACTTTGAGTCGATCTCGAATCTCAGCTTTGATACCGTCAGCAATCGCTTCACAACAGAGTTGATCGCCAATAACGGCGGCGGCGCTCTGCCTCTACCGGCGGGGAGCGGTGAAGTGCTGAAAGTATTCGGAACGATCGACAAGTACGCGCTTGGAGGAGTCTCCGCGCCCCTTGATACCGCCGATTTGTTCTCCATCAAAGTGCGGCTGTATGCGCCGGAGATGAACTATGCTCCCTTGGTTACGCCGGGACAAGTAACTACTTACGGTATTTTGCGCGGCGACGTGGATTATAGTAATGACGGCATCCGGGATATTTCGGATCTGACTCAGCTCATTGCCTTTCTTTATTTGGGCGGACCGGCGCCGGTCACCATTCAATCGGGAGATTGCGACGCCGATTTGGGAATTGATATCGCGGATGTTACTTATCTTATCGGATATCTCTATTTGGATGGCCCCCCGCCACCACTGCCGTGATCGACAACTATAGGAAACTAAAAAGGGCCCGTTGGAAATCCCAACCGGCCCTTTCTTTTTAATCACATTTAGAGTTTATATCGTGAATGTCCCATTTCGATAGATCACTTTGCCGTCAGCGGTGATTTGCGAATCCTTGCGCAGATCGCAAACCATGTCCCAGTGGAGTCCGCTTTCGTTCTTTCCGCCGGCTTCGGGGATTGAGGCACCGACCGCGAGGTGACAGGTTCCGCCGATCTTTTCATCAAAGAGGATGTTTCGGGAAAAACGCTTGATCTCGTAGTTAGTGCCGATGGCGAATTCACCCAGGAACCGGGCGCCCTTGTCCATATCAAGCATCGCGGTCAGGTAACTTTTGTTCTTTCCGGCTGACTCGTCCACCACTTTGCCGTTTTTGAAATGAAGTCGCACATTTTCGACCTCGCGGCCGGCATACACGGCCGGGAATGAATAGTGAATCTGGCCGTTGGCCGAATCCTCCTGCGGCGAGGTAAAGATCTCGCCATCGGGGAAATTCTCGGTACCGTGACAACTGATCCACTTGCGGCCTTTAACCCGCAGTTTGAGGTCGGTGTTGGCCGACTGCACATGGATGCGGTCGAAGCGGTCGAGAATTTTCTTAAGGCGCAGTTGTTCCTTTTCGACTTTTCGCCAGTGAGCCACCGGATCGGGCGAGTTGATATGACCGGCGCCGTAGACGAAATCCTCGTAGTCTTTCAATGACAAGTCGGCTTCCTGTGCGTCCGCATGGGTCGGGAACTGTGTCCCCACCCAGCTTACTTCTTTTTTCGCGACCCGCTGGAAAAGTTGAGTGAAAATGGGGCGGCGGGCTTTTTGTTTCATCGCCTGCTTCTTCGGATCGATTCCGGCCAAGTACCTTGTGTTGCTCGAACCCCAGATTGCGGCGAGGGCGTCGATTTTGCCCACTTCAAATTTGTTGATTGGGTTGACAAAACCGAGTTGCTCCGGCTTACCATACCGTAATAGCGACTCGTCGTTGTTGGGGATAATAATCTGAGTGTACGGATTGGCGCCGACTTTGACTGCCTCCTCGAAAATTGCTTCGATGAGGGGCAGGGCCACCGCCTCGCCCTGTATTTTGACAAGTTGTCCCTGCTTAAGCCGCAAAGAGTAATGGACGAGAAGTTTGGCGAGCCGTTCTACGCGCTGATCCATGAAGTGCTCCTTTTGAAGTCTCGGTAGTCGCAGTTTTGTACTACGACGCGCTCTGTTCCAATTTCAGCAAAAACTTTTTCATTTCCAGCCCGCCACCGTATCCACCCAGGCCATTGCTGGCCACCACCCGGTGACAGGGGATAATTATCGGGATCATGTTGCGGGCATTAGCGGTACCGACGGCCCGCGAGGCGCCGGGATTTTTGACCTGCCGCGCGATATCGCCGTAGGTACGAGTCTCGCCGTACGGTATCCTTGCGACTGCGAGGAGAACCTTGGCATGAAACGGTGCGGCGTGCAGATCAAGCGGCAGATCGAACCTGTGACGTTTGCCTGCGAAATACTCAGTGACTTGTTTGGCTACCCGTTGATTCAAAATGCCACCCGACACAATTTCGTATCCGTCGAAATGCGTTTGCACCTGCTCTTCAAACCATTTGTCCGATCCACTCGGCAGAGTCAATAATGAAAGGCCTTTGCTGGTCGAAGCCAGATGGATCTCGCCTAGGGGAGTTGAGAAATGATGTGTCCAAAGACGGTTCATGCGGAGTCCTTTCTACTTTGAAGTTCTCTCAGTAGATCAGGAAGCATGGCGATGCTGTCAATCACATAGTCGGGACGGGAGGCCCGCAGGGTCTCTTCGCCACCATAGGGAGAGATGACTGCCACTACCGGAACCGAC
>JBGAWZ010000381.1:0-4560 GCA_044227335.1 Candidatus Zixiibacteriota bacterium
CTCTGTATGGTGGGCGCCCCCGGCACGGGGAAGGCTTCACTAGCCAAAGCGATTGCCAAAGCGCTCGGCAAAGAATTCGTGCGCATTTCAGTCGGCGGGATTACCGATGTCGCGGAGATCAAAGGTTCACCGCGCACTTATCTGGGCGCATATCCCGGCAAGATTCTCCGTACTCTTCGTGAGATCGGCACCTGCGACGCGGTCATGTTGATCGAAGACCTCGACTATTTCAATGTCGATAACAACTCGTCGGTGAATATGGCGCTACTTGATGTGATCGATCCGCGCCGTAACGCCCGCTTCTTGGACAATTATCTCGGCGTCCCGTTCGACTTAAGCCAGGTCTTTTTTATCTGTTCGGTTCGGACATACGAAGAGATTCCCGAGCAGTTCATGCCTCGCCTTGAACTAGTGGAGCTGCCGGGGTATATCGAAAAAGAAAAGACGGTCATCGCCAAACGATATATCATTCCAAATCTACTGAAACGGCACAATATCCAGCGAAGCGAATTCAAGATTGCAGACAAGGTACTATCGAAGATCATCAACGACTACACACAGGAAGCCGGTCTGCTTGGCTTCTCCCAACAGATGGAAAAGATCTGCCGCAAAATAGATCTGGCCCGTGGCGAGAACAACAAGTCGCAGTGGATTATCACCGAGAAGAACCTAGACTCGTATCTTGGTACACCGATCTTCATCCCTGAAAAGGCCGAAGTCAAACCCGAAGTCGGAATAGCCGCCGGGCTGGCATGGACCGGCGCCGGTGGAGAGTTGATGTTTATCGAGGGGCTCCGGATGAAAGGGGAGGGCCAGATCATCACCACCGGATCGCTCGGTGACGTGATGAGGGAATCGATTCAAGCCGCCCACTCGTACGTACGGTCCAAATCTGATATGCTCGGTATCGATGCCAACGATTTTCGCGATTTCGACATCCACATACACTTTCCATCGGGTGCCATTCCCAAAGATGGCCCTTCGGCGGGAATCACCGTCTGTCTGGTCATCGCGTCGGTTATGTCCGAGCGGCCAATCAAAAATGATATCGCCATGACCGGCGAGGTCACACTCCGTGGGAAAATTCTGCCAGTGGGCGGTGTTAAGGAAAAAGTCTCAGCGGCCTATCGGGCGGGCATAAAAACAGTCGTCTTACCTAAAGAGAACCAAAAAGACATTAAAGACCTCCCGAAGGACATCCTCCGCCATTCCACCTTTGTCTTTATCGAGCGTGTTGACGAATTGTTCAAGTTGTGTTTGCAAAAGCCGGTCGCATCCACTCACACACTTGAGAAAATCTTCACCGACGAAATAAGCCGCTCTCGTCGCAAGAAATCTGGTCGTCGCCGACCCCATCGCGTCGCCGCCAAATCCCGTTAGGCGACCCAACTGATCGCACAGTTGATCGCTTTGGCCAATCCCGATTCAATTCCGACTTGACACCGCTGTCACCGCGCTACTATATTAGAAGCGCTGGACGACGGGTAATTTGCATTCTCTACACAGGCATCGATCTGATTGTACCTCACGCAAGGATCGGTAGCTGGATCAAGATATACATCAGGCGTTGGCCGCCGTCTCGGCAAGTTGTTTTCGATACAAGCTAACTACTGCGTAACTGCAAAGCTCTTCTCGGCACGGAGGCATCTATGAAGACGGCACGTCTGGTAGCAATGGCGCTGGGACTCTTACTTTCAACCGTGACAGTCCGCGCCCAATTCCACGATCCGAACGACCTGGGGGTCACCGATACGCTCATCAGAAGAAGGTCCAAATCGATCTTTGGGTGCTCAATGATTCCAACGATGTCGGAAGCGCGGCCTCCGGCTTTAAGTGGATCAATGACAACCTGAAAATGGATAGCGCCCGATTTACCCCGCTCACGCAGGCGAATTTCGACCTCGCCAGGTTCGTGTATGAGGGGAGCAATATTAATTTGACGAACACGAATCACCGCTTTCCATTTGTGGGCGCTCGGAGTTTTGAACCGGGTGTGTTGGCCGATCCGAACCGCCGACTTTGGTGCCGCTACTACTTTACGCTGACTTCCTGGTCGGTCAATGACTCGATTGTACTGGACACCAACGCTTACAACACGGGCGTAACCTATAAATTTGTCGATACCCAGCAAAAGAGCTATCGCGCCTATTGGACGGGGAAGAAGGTCATCCACGACCCCGACTATGTGCCGCCGTCAACCATGGCTGTCTCAGTCGACACTCTCTTTTTCTCATCAGTCTTCGGACAACCGTCGCCGCCCGGACAGAGTTTCTCGGTAACATCCACGCCGAATTCAGTGCCATTCACCGTGACCGAGAATGCTTCGTGGTTACTGAAAAGTCCGTCGCTGGGCAATACTCCGGCTAACATCAATGTCTCAGTCAATGTCACCGCGTTGCCGATCGGGAACTATTTCGATTCGCTGATTGTCGAATCTACCAACGCGACAAACTCACCGAAAATCGTCTATGTGAAACTCGACATCATAGCGCCACCGCCCCAGATCAAAGTTACACCAACGGCGTTGTTTTTCAGCGCGGTAGTAGGCGGTTCCAATCCGGCGTCCAAAAACCTTATTATCAAGAATAATGCTCCCGGATCAGTGTTGAATTGGACTTTGTCGCACACTCAATCGTGGCTTTCGGTAAGTCCGATGTCCGGCGTGGACTCCAACACGGTGGTTGCTTCGATTGACATTACCGGACTCACCTTTGGGACGTACTATGACACAATAGTTGTGACGGAGCCGGCGGCCGCAAATAACCCACAGAAAGTCCCGGTTTCGCTTCAAATGGGATCGAATCTGCCGATTCTCCAGGCCGATTCTGGGCACTATTTCTTTGTTGTAAGCTTAAGCGAACTTATCTTGTTCTCGCGCAACATCAATATTACAAATGGCGGAATCGGTAGTCTTGATTTCAAACTGACCGAAGATGCCAATCGAATTTTTTATCTCACCCCCGACACCGGTACGGCGCCTCAGCAAGTGACTGTACAATACAAAATCTCGACAGCATTCAACGGCCAGGAAGTAACCGACACCATCTGGGCCACCTCGGCACAAGCAGTGAATTCTCCGTATCCGATTGTCATCACGTTGCGATTTGTTGATGTTCCGGCCAGCATTGGCTTAACAACGGATACTATCAAATTAACGACGTATGAATGCCAGCAGGGTGGAGGAAATGTCCTTCCGCAGAAAGTATTCACCGTTCAGAACGCGGGGGGCGACGACCCGATGGCGGTGCGCCTTCTTTACTCTTCTGATTTCTTCAGTCTTAATACCGACAGTGGCTACGCGCCGATTAATTTCAGGGTCACCGCAAAGTTCCCGGACACTGCCCTTGGCACCTACTATGACACGATCTTGGTGACGGCGAAGAACGCCATCAACAATCCGAGGATAGTTATTGTCAAATACGATCGAATTGCCGGAGTTGAGCCGCCAGTGATGGTGGTCAACAAAACTGCGTGGGCTTTCCCGTACCGCGAAGACTCCGGCCCATCTCAGTTTCTGGGGCTGAGTATTACAAATAACAAACCCGGATGTATGCCGTGGAATATTGTGGAAGATGTCCCATGGCTTTTCCCGACCAAAGATACCGGCAATGTCCCTGCCGATCTTGGCGCTATTGCCGATGCTCCCGGTTATACATTGGGTGTTTACAAGGATACGGTAGAAATCTTTGGGCAGGGAGCAGTCAATTCACCGTGGATAATCCCGGTTGAACTTAGGGTCTGGAAGTTTCGTTGCGATGTCGATTGGGATGGTTATGTCGATATCTCAGACCTGGTCGCGCTCATTGCTTACTCCTACTTTGATGGTCCACCACCTCAACCGACGTATCTTGTAGGCGACTGTGACTGTGACGATCTGGTCGATATCTCCGATATCACGCGCTTTATTGACTATGCGTATCTCGGCGGTCCGATCATCTGCACCAACCCGTATTAGAATTGCGATCAATTTTCTCTCAAAAGGGGGCCGTTGGCCCCCTTCTTGTTTGCGCATAACCGGTTATTAATCTTGACTTTGCGCGATATTCTTATATCTTCGCGTTAGAATCTCCTCACTGGTCTGCCCGAAAATCTGGCCGATCATTACTGATGCAATGACGTACTTGCCAATGGTCCCGCAACGGAGGTGTTTCGTGTTTGACAGCGCCCGTAAATTGTTTGGTTTTCTCTGCCTCGTGTTCTTGTTCTTCTCTCCAGCCGCGTGGTCGGCCCCACTCGACAATCGGAATTGGGACAACGCCACTCCGGCCGAAATCCACCAGGAAATGGTCAATCAAAAAGCCCGGGCCTATACCGACCGGCAACAGGCAGAAATTCAGGCGACCCTTGGGGCAATGGCCCAGACCGACTACGATGTCCTCTTCTACGACATCTATATCCGAGTAAATGACACTACCGAGATCATCTATGGCCGGGTGAAAATGGTTGCCAGCGCCACGACCGATGGCGTGGGAACGGCGCAGGTAGATTTCTTTTCCAACTTAACCATTGATTCGATTGTCGGACCGTCGGGAGTCCTGGGATATTCGCGAGCCGGCAATG
>JBGAWZ010000382.1:0-2875 GCA_044227335.1 Candidatus Zixiibacteriota bacterium
ATGTCATGTCAGTGCTCGTTGTGACACTCTGGCTGGGATTGATCGGCTACATGGACGACTATCCCAAGGCGATCAAGCACCAAAAAAAGGGGATGGTCGCGCGAAAGAAGATGATAGGCCAGTTTTTGATCGGGTTGGTATTTGCGCTCCTGATTACCTATTGGGCGCCGGGAGGGCAGTACGATCAGACCACCGGCATTCCGTTTTTCAAAAATTACATACTGAATCTCGGCATTTTATATATCCCGTGGATAATCATGGTTATCACCGCGTCGTCGAACGCTGTGAACCTAACCGACGGCCTCGACGGCCTCGCAATCGGCCTTTGTGCGCTCGCCTTTATGGCGTTCGGAGGAATTGCGTATGTCTCCGGGCGACTCGATTACTCGAACTACCTGCAAATTGAATATTTCCAAGGAACCGGCGAGCTTGCAATTTTCTGCGGTGCGGCGGTAGGTTCAGCTCTGGGATTCCTTTGGTTTAACTCGCACCCCGCACAGGTTTTCATGGGGGACACCGGATCGCTCGCGCTGGGCGGTGCACTTGGTGCAATCGCGATCTTACTCAAGAAAGAGCTATTGCTGGTGATAGTAGGCGCGGTATTCGTCGCCGAGGCGGCCTCGGTTATTCTGCAGGTATTGTCCTATCGATATCGCGGGAAAAAGAGAATTTTCAAAATGGCGCCGCTCCATCACCACTTTGAATTGCTCGGCTGGGCCGAACCAAAAGTTGTAATCAGATTTTGGATTGTCGGCGCGATGTGTGCGCTACTGACCTTGGCAACGCTGAAAATACGATGACGGCACAGGAAAAAATTAGAAACCGAAAGATCGGCGTGATCGGCATGGCCCGGTCAGGCATGGCGGTAGCCCGTCTGGCCAGGAAGATGGGCGGAGTGCCGTTTGTCTCTGATTCGGGCAAAGCGGCCTCTCTGTCCGCACAAACGGATGAACTCAAATCGCTGGGTATCGGCTTTGAAACTGACGGCCACACTGAGAAGATTCTTGCCAGCGACTACTTAGTTCTCTCGCCGGGTGTGCCGCTTGGAATCGAAATTCTCAAACGGGCGCGAGAGAAAGGCATTCCGATCTTTTCGGAAATTGAGTTTGCCTCGTGGCTCTGCCGCGGAAAAGTGGTCGCCATCACCGGCTCCAACGGCAAGACGACCACCACCACTCTCACCGGGGAAATCTGTAAAGCGGCGGGGATCGATACGCATGTGTGCGGCAATATCGGAAGGCCGTTTGCCGATGTCGTGGAGAAGATTACCGAACGCAGTATTGTGGTGCTTGAAGTTTCAAGCTTTCAGCTGGAGACAATCGGTGATTTCAGGCCGGATGTCGCGGCTGTATTGAACATCACCCCGGATCATCTGGATCGTCATGGGAGCTTCGAGGCATACCGAAAGGCCAAGCTCCGCATTACCGAAAACCAGTCACCCGAGCAGAATCTGATTCTCAATCGCGATGATCAGGAGTCTTCCATGCTTCGGCCCGAAACCCAGGCGAAGATTCACTGGTTTTCAACGCGAGGACGATCAGGGGAAAATGCAACATGGGTAAGCGACGGCCGCTTGGCTGTCAATGTTGCAAGCCAAGTTTCGGATATTATTGCCACGCGAGAGATATCGATTCCCGGCCCGCATAATCTTCAAAATGCGGCCGCGGCCGCGTTGATCGCCTCGCTGTTGAATATCCCGGCAGGGGTCATCGCTGACACACTGCGAAAATTCCCCGGAGTCGAACACCGCATCGAACGGTGCGGCACAGTGGCTGGCGTAGATTTCATCAACGACTCCAAGGCCACAAATGTTGACTCGGTAGTGCAGGCGCTCCGCTCGGTTGAAACACCGCTCTATTTGATACTCGGCGGTCGTGACAAGGGAGGGAGTTATCTCCCGATTGCCGAGGCGGGGAAGGGAAAAATTCGCGGCCTCTTGGTAATCGGCGAGGCGACGGACAAGATTCTCGCCGCTCTCGGCAAGATGTTTCCAACACATACTGCCAAATCACTCGAAGAAGCGGTTGAACGTGGATTTGCGCTGGCCTCGCCCGGCGAAACGGTGCTGCTCTCACCGGCCTGTGCCTCGTTTGACATGTTTGACAATTTCGAACACCGCGGCCGCGTGTTCAAGGCGGCGGTGGCAGGATTGAAAAACGGAAGAAAGAAAAATGAGACTGTCGCGAAATAGTGCTCATATCGACGAAACCCTGCTCGTCGCCTATCTGTTGGCGATGCTGGCCGGAATTATCATGGTCTATTCGACCTCGTCGATCCTTGCTGAAGCTCGCTTTGGTTCGCAGTGGTATTTTCTTCGCCAGCAGGTAATCTGGGCGGTGATCTCGCTGATTGCGATGGTCGTGCTTGTAAAGCTCAACATTCAGCGACTGGCGGTCTGGTCACTGCCCATTTTGGGTGTCGTGTGCATTTTACTCGCGCTCGTGTTTTTTATGCCGGCCCGCAATGGTTCTCACCGGTGGCTGATGCTGGGACCGTTCACGCTTCAGCCCGGCGAAATGTTTAAGTTCTTCATGATTCTGTTTCTGGCGCACTCGCTTTCAAATCCGAACCGTAATATCGGCGATCTGAAACAACTGGCGATGCCATATGGCCCAATCATCGGTGCCGGATTGGCCATGATATTGTTCCAGCCCGATTTGGGAATGGTAATCGTGATCGGTCTCACCGCTATAGGAATGCTCTTCCTGGCCGGTGTTCGCTGGAAACATCTGTTCTACTCAATGGTCCCACTCGCAACCATCGGATCGATTGCGGTCTTTGTCGTCGGCTACAAGCGCCAGCGCATTCTGGATCACCTCGATGCCATGGTTGATCCGTTGCACGGCAGTTATCAGGTGAAACAAGCGGCACTTAC
>JBGAWZ010000383.1:0-2874 GCA_044227335.1 Candidatus Zixiibacteriota bacterium
GCAGTGATCCGACTAGCCCAGTCATAGTCGTAGATACCGGCGTCGACTCCACTCCGGTTACCCTAAGCGAAAGTCTTTACGTAACTATTGGCGGGACAGGTGATGGTTCGCGGCGGGCACCGTTCGGGTCAATTCAACAGGCAGTTGATTCAGCAGGTAAATCGCAATTGAGGTCTGTGATCTTGGTTTCGAGCGGTTCTTTTCAGGAGAAGCTAATCTGCACAAAGGCAGTGACTGTTCTGGGTTCCCGAGATCCGGGTGATGATTGGCACTTCGCAAGTGAAACTACTCTTGTTATGGCCAATTTGGATTCGAATGCGAATGTCTTATTTGGTGCGAAGATTCTCAATGTGGCCGATTCGCTCGTGATTGAGAGAATTTCAATCGTTTTGCCAGACGCTATCAGTCACGAACAGTCATCCCACGGTCTGATCATTTTGAATTGCCCGAATGTCATTTTGCGCAATTGCGTAATTCAGTGCGGGAAAGCCGGAGACGGCATGTCGGGCATCTCTGGCGGCTCTGGTGAAAGCGGACAAAATGCGAAGGATGTATGGTACCCTTCTCCACGAGCAGGGCAATTTCCTGTTGCTGGAGGCGAAGGAGGTCAAGGCGGGCCGGGTGAAGAAATGTCGCAATGCGGCTCATCTGGCAAACCGGGTGAGCCCGGTGATTGCCAAGGAGTGGACTCGGCGGGCGGTGTCAGCGGCGGCCCAAGTCAACGCGGCGGCGATGGTCAAAGAGGAACTGATGGAACTTCCGGCACCGGCGGATCAGTTGCTGTCGACATCTTTGAAGTCGACGGCGAGTTCCGTTTTGTCGGGACCAATGGTTTAGACGGAGATTCTGGAAATACAGGATGCGGAGGAGGAGGCGGGGGTGGCGGACGCTCGGAGTGTGTCTACTTTCACCCTCAAATATGGGGCGGAGCACTCGGTGGCGCGGGAGGTGCCGGCGCAACAGCCGGTGAAGCTGGCACCGGTGGAACTCGTGGAGGTTCTTCCGTCGGAATCGTTGCAATTGACTCGCACATTCTCGCTTGGGAATGCGTTGTGGCTTCTGGCGACGGCGGCACGGGCGGAGATGGTGGAGCCGGCGGATTGGGGGGGAAGGGCGGAAAAGGCGGAAAGGCAGATTATTTCCCGGTGGCGGGTGGTGATGGAGGTAACGGCGGAGATGGAGGCAACGGTGGATCTGGGGGGGGCGGCGCGGGTGGCAGTTCTGTAGGTGTACTCCTCAAGCACTCCTCATGGAATGCCAATCCTGGGACTATCATTAATGTAGGAAGCGGCGGGGTCGGCGGTGGAGGCGCAGGATCGGTCGGTGCTCATGGCACTTCCATCAAAATTACAGTTATTCCATGATTGGATTTCTTACTTTAACTATATCCACTAACGCAGCGACGACTTGCATCCGACGACCTTAGTCCTATATTCCCCGCATGTCTGAATACAAAAAAATAACCGCATCTCAAATTGCATCCGGTGTGCGCGGTGGAGAACTCTCAGCGGTGGAAATCGCGCAGGAATCGATTCGGCTGGCTAAGACCGAAGGAAAAGAACTCAACGCTTTTGTCACTGTCTGCGAAGAAAAAGCACTTGCACAAGCCAAGGCAATCGACGAGCGAGTCAAGCGCGGCGAGAATCCCGGTCCGCTGGCCGGTGTGCCGGTAGCAATCAAAGACAATATCTCGTATACCGATTATCTCTGTTCGTGCGGGTCGCATATTCTCGACAAATATGTGCCGCCGTACGATGCGACGCTTGTCACGCGGTTGATCGCGGCGGGCGCGGTGATTGTCGGCAAGACCAATATGGATGAATTCGCCATGGGGTCATCGACCGAAAATTCGTATTACGGCCCTGCGAAAAATCCGCACGGAAAAAATCTCGTCCCTGGAGGATCATCGGGCGGCTCGGCCGCGGCAGTCGCGCAGGGGATTGTGCCGATTGCGTATGGCTCGGAAACCGGTGGGTCGGTGCGACAGCCGGCCTCGTTTTGCGGCGTGTACGGCATGAAGCCGTCGTACGGCGGCATCTCGCGATACGGACTGGTGGCGTTTGCGTCGTCGACCGATCAAATCTCGCCGTTCGCGCGAACAGCCGAAGACACCGCGCTGGCGTTTAGTGCGGTATGTGGGCGCGATCCACAGGACTCAACCTCGGTGGCATTCGATCATCCGAACTATCCGCAGAGTTTGACAGCTTCCAAGAAGTTCAAGATTGGCATTCCGAAAGAGTATTTCGCCGAGGGGCTTGATCCGGAAGTCAACGCGGTCGTACAGAAATGTATCGGCGAACTGAAAAAAGCCGGGCATACGTTTGTCGATATTTCGCTTCCGATGACTGACAAGGGAGTGGCTGTGTATTATATCGTCGCGCCGGCGGAGGCCTCGGCTAATCTGGCGCGATTCGACGGTGTCAAGTACGGGCTTCGCAAATCGGGTGACAAGGCGCTGGCGGATATGTATGGCGACACCCGTGCCGGTGGATTCGGCGCAGAAGTGAAGCGGCGGATCATGCTGGGGACCTATGTGTTGTCGTCGGGATACTACGATGCCTATTACATCAAGGCCTCGAAAGTACGCGAGCTGATGCGGCGGGAATTTGAAGAAGCGTTCAAGTCGGTAGATCTGATTATTTCTCCAACTGCGCCAACGCCTGCGTTTGCGATTGGCGACAAGATCGATGATCCGCTGGCGATGTATCTAAGCGATGCCTACACGATTCCGGCTTGTTTGGCGGGGATTCCTGCAATTTCAATTCCGTATGGAAAATCCAGCGACGGCCGCCCGATCGGTGTGCAGTTCACCGCGGCGGGATTTAACGAGCTGGAGTTGTTCCAAATGGCGCGGGTGGTGGAGGGGTTGGGTTG
>JBGAWZ010000384.1:0-2870 GCA_044227335.1 Candidatus Zixiibacteriota bacterium
GGCTACATTCCCACGGCTCCGCTACGACCAGCTCATGAACTTCGGATGGAAAGTCTTGTTCCCGCTGGCACTGGCGAACACCGTCATCACCGCCTTTTTTGTGCTCTGGAAAGGTTGACAGGCAGACACGATGAAAGAACTACTTAAAGCGATCGTAAATGTCTTTGTCAAAATGCCGCAGGGCTTTTTGGTGACGATCCGGTACTTTTTCAAAAAACCGGTGACTCTGCAGTATCCCGATAAGAAAAAACCGATGTTTCCCCGCTATAAAGGTCGTCATTTTCTGGAGCGCTACGACGACGGCTCCGAGCGATGCGTCTGTTGTGGCCTGTGCGCCGCCGCCTGCCCGGCCGATGCCATCTATATGGAGCCGGAAGAGACCGCCAACGGCGAACGTAAAGCAAAAGTATACGAGATCAATCTGCTCCGGTGCATCTTCTGCGGTTTCTGCGAGGAGGCCTGTCCCGAAGAGGCAATTTTCATGGGGCAGGAATACGAATTTTCCGCCGACGCTCGCAACTCGTTTATCTGGACCAAGGAAGATATGCTCGTGAAACATCCTCGTCGGGACAATCCATTTAAGGAAATCCTCCGCCGTGTGCGCCGTGTCTACGGTGTGCCGTCGGCCAAATAGGAGCTTATGTCTGGCGACCTGATCATTTTTTTCTTTTCCGCACTGGTGGCGGTTTTCGGCGCGGTCATGATGATCGCTCAGAAAAATCCGGTCGCCTCGGTGATGTATCTCATCCTGTCGCTGGTCGCCCAGGCGGTCTGTTATGTCCAGCTCGGCGCACTCTTTCTCGGCGCAATTCTGGTGATTGTCTACGCCGGTGCTATCATGGTGCTCTTTCTGTTTGTCATTATGCTCCTGAATCTCCGGGGCCGGGAGGACCTCGGCATTCCGCCGCATCCCATGCGAACAGTCAGCAAGCTGGTCATCACGATCCTTCTGATGGTGGAACTTGTCTTTGCGGTGAAAAGCGTGTTTATGCCGACCATCGCCGACGGTTTCATGGCTCAGCCGCAAGCGACCGATTTTGGAACTGTGAAGCAGGTGGCCACACTACTGTATACGAAGTATATGTATCCGTTCCAGCTCACCGGCGTGCTCTTATTGGTTGCCGTCGTAGGAGCTGTGGTCATGGCCAGAAAAGATGAACACGACGAAGAAATCTCCGACACCTCGGCCGACACCAACATGCGTGAAACCTCGCAGAAAGTGGGCAGGTAAGCATGGTCCCGGTTGTGGCATACCTTGCCCTGGCGGTTATTCTCTTCGGTATCGGCGCCACCGGTGTGCTTATCTCTCGCAACATGATTTTGCTGTTCATGTCGGTCGAGTTGATGCTCAACGCCGCCAATCTCGCGCTTATCGCATTTTCCAAAGCGGTGGGAGTTGTCGACGGCCACGTTATGGTCTTCCTGGTGCTCACGGTGGCCGCGGCCGAGGCGGCCGTCGGACTGGCGATGATCATCACTATTTACCGAAACCGCGATACGATTAATATCGATCGCCTTAGCCTGATGAAGTGGTAGCGGCGTAGTATGTCTGAGTACCTCTTTTTGATTCCAGTTTTGCCCCTCATCGGGTTTCTGATCAACGGCCTCTTTCTGGGCCGCTTGCCGAAAACACTCGTGTCAATAGTTGGATGCGCCTCAATCGGACTATCATTTCTGCTGTCGCTTTACTTCTTCTTCCAACTGAAAGGGATGTCCCCCGACACGAGAATCATCGAACAAGTCCTGTTCACTTGGATTCCGTCGGGCGATTTTAATGTCAGTTTCGCCTTCCTGTTAGACCCGCTTTCGGCCGTGATGATTCTGGTCGTGACCGGCGTCGGTTTTCTGATTCACGTCTATTCGACCGGGTATATGTCGCACGACTCCGGGTACGGCCGCTATTTCGCCTATCTGAATCTGTTTACCTTCTCGATGTTGACGCTCGTATTGGCAAACAACTTTCTTCTGATGTTTGTCGGGTGGGAAGGAGTCGGGCTGTGTTCATATTTATTGATCGGATTCTGGTTTGAAAAGAAATCGGCCTCCGACGCCGGCAAGAAAGCCTTCATCGTCAATCGCATCGGCGACTTCGGATTTCTGCTGGGCATGTTTATCATCTTCTGGCAAACCGGATCGCTTGATTTCCGCACTGTTAACCACATCGCCCCGACAGTCTTCATTGCCGGTAGCGGCTTGATCACCGCCGCCTGCCTGTTGCTATTCACCGGAGCAACGGGCAAGTCAGCGCAGATTCCGCTCTATGTCTGGCTCCCCGATGCGATGGAAGGTCCCACGCCCGTCTCGGCGCTCATCCACGCCGCTACAATGGTCACCGCCGGTGTCTACATGATCGCTCGGTCGAGTGTTTTGTTCGTAATGGCCCCGGATGCTCTCATGGTCGTGGCTGTGATCGGTGGATGCACCGCGCTTTTTGCCGCTACCATCGGCCTTGCACAAAACGATATCAAGCGCGTGCTGGCGTATTCAACTGTCAGTCAGCTTGGATATATGTTCCTCGCCTGCGGTGTGGCCTCGTTCACTGCCGGCATTTTTCATCTGATGACGCACGCGTTTTTCAAAGCCCTTCTCTTTTTGGGCGCCGGATCGGTCATCCACGCTATGTCCAACGAGCAGGATATGCGCAAAATGGGCGGGCTCAAAAATCACTTACCTATTACTTATCGGACATTCCTGATCGCCACTCTCGCAATTTCGGGTATCCCCGGACTTGCCGGCTTTTTCTCCAAAGACGAAATTTTGTGGAAATCGTTCTCATCAACCCACGGTCACATGCTCCTTTGGTTGATTGGCTTCGTCACTGCCGGGTTAACCGCGTTCTATATGTTCCGGGCAGTGTATTTGACCTTCCA
>JBGAWZ010000385.1:0-2869 GCA_044227335.1 Candidatus Zixiibacteriota bacterium
GGATTTGGCATCAGATCCTTTGTCGCGACCAATCGCCATTTACACAAAGCTGTCATCAACTGTTTCTGAAAATAAGGGAGAAAATATGAGCAAACCGGGACCGATCTGCTACGTCGAAATCGGCACGACCGATGTTCCCCTGACGGCCAAATTCTATATGGAGATGTTCAGCTGGGAGGTCACCGATCCGACTACCAAAGTCTACACTACTTTTTCTTCCGGCGACGGAATCGGTGGCGGGCTGTACAAGACCGACCAGGTCAAACCGGGCGGCGGAATCATTATTTACATCGCCGTGGACGATATTTCCGCGACTCTGGCTCGCATTTCAGGGGCTGGCGGTCGAGTGCTTGTTCCTCGGACCGAGATCCCCGAAACCGGGTGGTACGGCCACTTCGCCGATCCGGTGGGGAATCATCTGGGATTATTCACACCCAATGCCGGGTAGAAGCAGGGTCGTACGGGCACGATAGATCTTCTCAATCTTTCACTCGGTCGGGGACACCCGTTCTACCTTGACGGTATCCACACGGCCCTTCTGCGCCGAGGCGGAGTCGCTATTGTCCGCTCACACTGCGACGTGCTGGACGAATGCACCGGTCTGTCGCGGCTGGGCTGGTCGGCGGCCGGATGGCTGTACCAATCTGCTTCGTCCAACCACACTGTTCGAGACGTCTATGAACGACTCCGCCGCGACTCGGATTACGCCAGGCCGTCATTTTCCCGCTGGCTCCTTGGTCACCAAATTGTCAAGAAGTTTGCAGGTTCCAATACACCGCTGGTGGTCTCGCACCCTGCGTTGATAGGTATTCTGACCGGTCGGAAAAATCTTGTATATCAGCACGGTGAATTGGTGGCGCCGAATGAGTCGCTTGTCCCGGGTGCGTCGCTTGTTTTCGTTCCTACGTCTGAAGTCGCTCATCGCTTCTTGGGTGTCGGTTACTCGTCAGGGCAAGTGAGTGTCACCGGACTCTGCATAGAACCTGAATTAGTGGGATCGGCCGCGGACAACTTCTCGCGCCGCCAGACGCGCCTGAGCTCACCCGGAGAACTCTGTGGCGGTTTCTTTTCGTCGGGAGCGGAGCCGAAAGAGCATATCGGGTATCTCGCCGCTTCGGCACTTTCTGTTGTACGAAATGGAGGTCGGGTGGTAGTTGTCGCCCGTCACAAAGGAAAACTTGCGGCTATAATTCATGGACTGTTTCAAAGTTCTAAGATAGACCTCACTGAATTATCCACTGAAACCGAAATTCCGCGCGAACTTCCACCTGCGACACTCTTGAGATATCGAACCCGGCGAGAACTCGACACCCTCACAGCGCTTGTCTTTTCGCACTTTGACTACTTTGTTTCGCCGGCCCACGAACGGGTCAACTGGGCAGTCGGGCTGGGATTGCCGATGGTCGCACTATCACCCACAACCGGACCGTACGCCCCACTGAATCTTGCGCTGGTTCAACGGAAGGGAGTTGCAGTTGGTTCTGTTGATTTGGGGCCGGCTAATACATTCCACTGGCATATCGCCCGGTTGCACAGCGAAGGAAAACTGGCCGCTATGTCGAGTGCCGGCTGGAACCGCTATCCCATTAACGGATTTGACACAATCGCGGTCGAATTGATCTCTCGCTACAAATCCGCATGAAATCCAGTTGAATTTGTGCTGGCGTTTGGCGGCGCCATCGGCATATTACCCAACCTATGTCACTTTGGCGCCCTGATTCTCTGCGCGGCTTTGGCCGGGATTTCTGGGTGCTTTCCTTTGGTTGGTTTATTGCCGCGCTCGGATTTGCGATCTCAGTGCCGTTTCTGGCGATCTATTTCAGCACCCACTACGGACTCTCCACTTCAGAGATAGGCATTTTCTTTCTGGTCATCGCCCTTGTTCGGGCCGGATCACAGGCGATTGGTGGAGAGTTGTCCGACCGTTTCGGCCGATACGGTTTGATTATTCACTCACAAACTGTCCGGTCAATATCTTTTATTACTCTTGGATTGGCGGTCGGATTCGGACTGGGTTTTTGGTGGGTGGCGGCGCTCTTTAGTATCAACGCCATCTTTGGATCGCTTTTCATGCCGGCGATGATGGCGATGGTATCCGATCTGTTGCCCGATGAAAAACGTCTCCACGGCTACTCCATCGCCCGTTCGGCCGGCAATCTGGGGTGGGCTGTTGGCCCGGCCATTGGCGGTTTTATGGCCACGTCATCCTACGCGGCACTGTTTTACATCTCGGCAGTAATGTCGTTCGCGTCAATGATCGTTTTTAGATACTATTTCAAGCCGCCGGCAATCACGCTCAATCAGGATCGTTTCCGCTATTCGGATTTGCTCGCGGTCAAAGATGACAAATATCTGGCGATACATTCCGGTCTGACCCTGATGTTCTATTTGGTGGTCGCACAACTCATCGCGCCATTCTCATTGTACGCCGTCGGCATGGTTGGACTGCCGGAGAGCCAGCTCGGACTGCTCTTCACGCTCAATGGCCTATTCGTCGTTCTCCTGCAATTTCCCGTTACCCGTCTTCTGACCCGCTGGTCATTCACCACTCAGATCGCCGCCGGCGCACTGTTGTACTTTGTCGGGTACGGGATGGTCGGATTCGTGAATAGCTTCTGGCCCCTTGCCGTTGCTATTCTGGTGGTGACAATAGGTGAGGTCACCATGTCGCCGCCTGGGATGACTCTCACGTCACGGTTGGCCCCGGAAGGGCGGCTTGGGAGATACATGGGCATTCGCGGCTTTTTCGAGACTCTCGGCTGGTCGATGGGTCCCATGTACGGAGGCTTTTTTCTGGACATCTTCTCCGAGCGACATGGAATCGCCTGGATTTGTATATCCTCGCTTGCTCTGTTTGCGGCGATCGGAT
>JBGAWZ010000386.1:0-2860 GCA_044227335.1 Candidatus Zixiibacteriota bacterium
TTTGTGGCATACGGGTTTTACGAAGTTATCGGGTATGCCGTGACCGGACACAATGTCGATTTCCTGTCCAATCGCGTCACCGGCAACCACGGCGGCAGTTATTCAAACTTTCAGCGCCTCGCGCTTGGCGGAATCGAACTGGTGCGCATGAAATCGCTGGCCTCGGAGGCCTCGATGTTCACATTCTCGCTCCTGCCGTTCATGATTTTGTACCTGTATCTGAAAGACCGAGCTTGGATCCCGCTCATGATCGCAATCGTCGTGTCGACTTCGACTACCGCTTACCTCGGACTGGCGACTTTTTTTGTCTCCGAGATGATTCTATTCGGACGTTGGAAAAGATTTGTTATCGCTCTGTCGCTTGTCGCAATCGCCTGGCTCTATCTTCAGACCACCGCCCTCGGTGACATGATCGGGTTCATTCTCGATAAGGCGATGGGAGAAAATACCTCCGGCGCCACTCGGTCGGCGCTCTTTGCCAACTCTATGGATATCTTTGCACACGGGAGTATTGTCCAGCAACTCTTCGGTCACGGCTTTGGATACATTCGATCGACCGACGGCTTCGCGACACTTCTGGTCAATGTGGGCGTTCTCGGCATGCTGGCCTATTTGGTCTTCTCGCTTTATCCATTCTTCAAAATGCCGTGGAATACCGAATACCGAAAGGCCCTGCTTCTCGGAACGATCACCACCATAGTCACCGGCTTTGTCAGCGTGAGCGAGTTTTACTTCTTCCACACCTGGTTTTTCACGGCGCTTGCCTGGCATGAACTCTACGTAGAAAGAAAATCTAAGGGAGCGGCAATGGTCAATACGACCGCCGGCTTTTCCCCGCTATTGAATGAGAAAGGATCATCTGCGTGAATACGAATCGTATTTCACAAATGTCTGAACCGACATCACCGGGAACCGACCGCACTGGACAGGCCTGGTCAGTTGTGGACTTGACGCGATTGGTTATCCGGCGGTGGAAACCGCTGGCAGTAACCTGTGCCATAGCGATGACTGCGATGGCAGTCGTGATGTTCTTCACACCCAACAAATATGTGTCCACCGCTTCTCTGCTCCCGTCGGGAAAGACCGATCAGATGTCGGCCCTGAAAGAGGCAGTCGGGCTGTCCAATCCGGGATCGATGGACGAGAACTCCTCGGTACTGTTTCCGGTGGTGCTTCAGTCGCGAACTATCGCCGATGCCGTACTCGCACGTACATACGCGATCCACGTCGACGGTCTACCGGTCACTATAATCCCAACTGAATATTTTGAGCGAACTGATCCGGATGAATTGCGTCAGGCGCTCGCAAACGCTACGGCCGTGTATATGGAGAAGAAAACCGGTGACATCCATATTGAGGTTGAATCGAAGTACCCTGAGTTGTCACAAAAATTGGCCCAGGCATATCTTGAGGAACTCGAAGATTTCAACGTGAATCGCCGGAAGTCGCTGGCCAAGGAAAACGCGTTATATCTTGAGCGCCAGATTCTCCGGTCACGCGACTCACTGAGCGCGGCCGAGTCGGCTCTCGCCGAATTCCGCCGTCACAACGCTGATTGGGCGGGCAACTCCAATTCGGAAATTTTGACCGATCTGACATCACTCCAGCGGGAAGTAGAAATCCGTTCGGCCGCCTATGTCTATCTCCAACAGCAATTGGAAATGGCGCGTCTTGATGTTCAAAAAACCGTGCCGGTTACACGGGTGCTCGATGCTCCGTCGTATCCAACGCTGAAGTCTTCGCCTCGACGAACGCTGTCTGTACTCGTTGCCGGATTTGCGGCGTTTTTCGTGACCCTTTGTGTACTTCTTTTTCAAGAGTATTTGCGACGAGAACAGGATGGCCCAGCCGCCACGGCGTATCATGAACTCCGAAACGACTTCGGGCGTAATTTCCCACGTACTACTCGGGTGCTGAAAATTGTATCACGAACGAAAGAGCGTGAGACGGTTAGCATTGACTGAAGATGAATATGACCCAGAACCGATCGCTCAAATTGTCAGCCGGTCTGCAAACCGTCAAATCTGCGAAAGTGGCAATAGTCCACGACTGGCTCGTCGTCTACGCCGGCGCCGAGCGGGTGCTTGAGCAGATGCTCACGGTCTTTCCGCAGGCCGACTTGTATGCGACCGTTGATTTTCTGCCGATAGGGGAGAGGCACTTCATCGGTAACCGGCCGGTCAACACCAGCTTCATCCAGCGCCTCCCGTTTGCCAGGAAATTCTATCGCCACTACCTGCCGCTCATGCCGCTGGCGGTTGAACAGTTCGATCTGTCGTCATACGATCTGGTTATCTCGTCGAGTGCATCGATCGCTAAGGGAGTGATAACCGGTCCCGATCAAATGCACATATGTATGTGCTACTCGCCGATGCGGTACGCCTGGGATTTGACTCACCAATACCTGAGGGAATCCGGTCTGACGAAAGGCCCAAAAAGCTGGATAGCCCGCTATCTGCTACACAGAATGCGCAAATGGGATCTGGGCACCGCCAATGGAGTCAACGAATTCATCGCCATCTCCCAATTTATCGAGCGCCGGATTCATAAAGTATACCGGCGCGAGTCAACGGTCATCTACCCACCTGTCGACACCAACGCATTCGCGCTTGGGTCGTCGCGCGAGGACTACTACGTTACATCTTCTCGCATGGTGCCATATAAGCGAATCGATCTCATCGTCGAAGCATTCGCCAAAATGCCCGAGCGCAAGCTGATAGTGATCGGCGAGGGTCCCGATATGGAGAAAATCCGCCGAAAGGCCGGGCCAAACGTTCAACTTCTCGGGTACCAGCCCCACCTTGTTCTCAAAAAATATCTTCAGAGCGCCAAGGCGTTTGTCTTTGCGGCTGAAGAAGAT
>JBGAWZ010000014.1:0-13064 GCA_044227335.1 Candidatus Zixiibacteriota bacterium
CGTTCCGAAAAATCGATTAAAGACGGCGCCTGTATAGCCCATCAGAGCCGCCCAGTCGGTTTTGACAAGTAAGGTGACACGGGCAAGGTCGATTGGATTGGCCAGTGACGCGATCAATAGCGGCGTTTCCAGAGGATAGTCGGAGAAACTCATCGCCGCAAGCAAGACAAGACCATCATAGAGCAAGGCGGTGAACAGCCAGCCTCCCAAAGCCGCGGCCAGACCTTTTCCGCGATCATCGAAAATGATTGCCATCAGGAAGGACAGAGCAAGAAATATGACGGTCAAAAATGAACCGACAAAGATCAAGAGACCGAGTGACAAGAATTGACCGCCCGCCCAGTTGCCCATAATTGCAACGGGCAACCCCACACCCAGTACAAATCCGGCGACGAGACCAAAGGCCAGACCGGAAAACATCCCCAAGAAGACTGTCCGTCGCCCGACTGGCTGAGTGAGGACAAGCTCGATAAACTCGCGAGAATTGTAGAAGTAGATCGTACCAAAAAGTGAGCTAACCAGGGGGATGAGAAAGAGGCATACGCTCATCAAACTGACCGCGACTTTGGCGGACTGTGCCTGCAGATAGAAGAGTCCGACAGTCACGACGACAAAGAAGGCGGTATACAGAAGTCCCCAGCGATTCCGGGCAAGATCGCGCACCGTGTACCAGGCGACATGAGCCGCGATTTTCATGCCACACCTCGATTCTCCAAAAGGCGCGCTACTGCGGCCTCGAGGTGTATCTCTTCGGTCTGCAATTTCAGGCTTCGAATCGAACCGGAAAACTGCACATGCCCCTCAAGCAGGACAACCACGTTGTCGGCGATCTCATCAAGGTCGGTCATGATATGGGTGGTCAACAAAATCGTCCGTCCCTGGTCCTTGAGCGACTGCAGGAGCTTCTTGAGTCTGGTATTGGCAATAGGATCCAATCCGGCGGTTGGCTCGTCGCACACCAGAAGTGCCGGGTCGTACATACAGGCCAGCACAATGCTCAATTTCTGGCGGGTACCACCAGACATTGTGCGGACTCGCTTGGGAAGTTCGCTTTCCAGCCCGAAAACGTTAATCAATTCAGACTCGCGCACTGTGGGTTGTTGTCTGAGACCTTTGACAATTTCGATTGTTTCACGACCGGTCAAGTCGAGCGGGAATCGAGCGACTTGCGGAATATATCCAAGCGATTGACGATAGTCACTTGAGCCGTCGAGCAGGTAACCGTCAACACTGATGTCGCCCAAGGTCGGCGTCACCAGTCCCAGCAGACATTTCATAAGCGTTGATTTGCCCGATCCGTTCGGGCCGATGATCCCGGTTACTTGGCCGCGTTCAATCGACAAATTGATATCATGCAAGGCGACAAAGCGACCAAATCGTTTGTGAAGTCCGGTGATTTCAATCATGTGACCGGCCTCATGCGTGGTTTACTATCGATCAGCGCCTCGGGGGTTAACGTCGGTAGTACGCGTTCGGCGAGATTGAGTACATCTATGAGCAGACTTCGAATCAGCACGAGAGTCGCCGGCTCACTTTCGACCAGAAGTCCGTACAGACTGACCGGCCGGAATGGTTCCTCCCCGAAACCGTCCCGGTCCAGGTCAAATCCACGGTACGAACTCCAGTAGTTTTCGGAAAACGTGCTGTTACTCTGTCGACTGTTAGTCGCAATTTGAAAGGAGTTATCGATGAAGTCGTTGTTCCTGATGGTGTCATTCAAGCAATTGGCCATGATCTTGATTGCCCAGCCGTTGCCAGTAAACTGGTTGCGCTCAATTTGAATGTAGTCCGATCCCTCTGCGTGAATGCCTATCGAATTGGAGATGAAGCGGTTGTCGACTATTCGACAGAATCGGATATCTTTAAGAAGGAGGCCATATGATGCACCGCCCCAGCTTTCCTTGAAATCATTGTCGATCATCTCTATGTGATGTGTGTACATCACCGCCACTCCAGCACCGTTGTGTACGAAACTGTTGCGCTCGTAACGGCAACTGTCGGAATACATGAAGTGAAGCCCGTAGCGAAGGTTTTGCTCGCAGTGATTGCCACTGATTATGCTGTTGGTGACAAACTCAAGATAGACGCCGTCGCGGTGGCCAGTCACCCGGTTGTTTTCGATCGCGATATCGTGGCTATACCAGAGGTGAATACCGTTACCGGCCGAGGTAAGATCGATTTTTCGACCAGTCATCTGGTTGTTCACAACGCCACAGTGATCGGATTTGGCAAGGTAGACCGCGAAAAAGTTGTCGGCAAAACGGTTGTCGATTATGCGACAATCATGAGTGCCACTCACTCGAATAGCCGCATGTTCTTTGACATAGCTGGTGGGCACGCCGGCAAAGTGGATGCCAGTAATTGTGACGTCTGGCGCGACGACTTCCATAATCTGCCCCAATCCCGCGGCGTCCAAAACAGGCCAATCGTGTCCTTCGATTGTCAGAGGCTTGTCGACGATTATGTCGTTTTCGCGATAGGTCCCGGAGTTGACACGAACAGTGTCGCCGCTATGGGCCAACTGAATAGCCGCTTTCAATGAATGAGTCTGCCCTGATGGGTACATATCGATAACTGCACATGTTGCTGGCACCGACAACCAGGTGGTGGCGATCCAAGTGAAACTCATGGCGGCGACGGTACGCATCTACTGTGCCAGCTTCCAGTCTGTTGATACGAGGTTTAACACTTGTTCCCACGAACAAACTTTGCCTCCGACTACTTCAATCAACTTCTCCGCCTGCAGTTTAGTTGCAACAGCGACAAGCCCCATTCCCATGGGACTCTTCTGCCGTTCCGATGCAATGATCTGCGCCTTGTCGGCATCGAGAAACGACCCGGGATAGCCGAAGTCTGTTACCCACATCGAGTGGATTTGTTCTGCGGACATTGAAGAAGTGAAACGATAAGCGGCCAGACATTCGATAGAATCAAATCTGTATGTTTTTCCTTTGGATGTTACCAATTCGGTCCCAAACTTGTTGTCGGCGATTGTCATTTTGCAGTAGTCGCATTGGTCCTGACCGTAATTGATCTCAACTGGCCCTTTGTCAGTGCAAGAGATGATCTGGAGTCCCGCCATCATTGCAATAGCCATAGCCGGGAGAGAAAA
Organism: Candidatus Zixiibacteriota bacterium; assembly: GCA_044227335.1. Lineage (GTDB taxonomy): Bacteria > Zixibacteria > MSB-5A5 > GN15 > FEB-12 > JACRAV01. Next base: position 3,113 of record JBGAWZ010000014.1, read on the forward strand.
TCTACTCATGGGCCACGGTCCTTTTCTTTCGGCGCCTTTCAAACAGCCACACAAGTGAGCCGACGACAAACGAGCCAACCGCACACCAGCCGCCTGATCCGGGAAGCGATATGGCTGTAAAGTTTAGGAGTTTCTTCGCGCCAATGAGCGGAGGTTGGTACGACATGCCAGGGATTTTGATGATAGCATGGGCCGTATCTAAATTGTGACCGTAGTCGTATCCCCAGAGATAATAGTCTACGAATCCTGCTAGAGCAACTCCTGCAAACACGAGCAACCAAGTCAGCAGGACCCATCGCCGGCCAATCACAGCCGCCAATAGGCCGAGTATCATCACACCACGCATTATCCACGGCATGATCTGTAGTTCTTTGATCGACTCGGGGTGAATTTTCTTCATGCCTATGTAGTGATTGAGGTTGTTAATCTTCTCAAGGTCACCCGGATGCTCCCCTTGCATCTGGTTGATCCAAATCTGGAACCCCAGTCCCTCCGGATACTGTGGTGCTACAAGGGCAATTTTCCAAAGGGGGGTGAAGTAAGTGGTCGAAAGAGTCAACGCCGCCAAAGCGATCAGAATACGCGATATCAGTCTCATCTTAGTCTGCGTTGTTGAATTCACACCGGCAGGGGAGAGGGGTTTGTGTCCCTCTCCCATCTCCGGTTGTGTTGTCCTGGTTGTTAACATACCACCAATCTCGGCTCAGTTCGATACCCGTATGTATCCCTGCATTTCCTGATGGAGCGCCGAACAGAAATCGGAGCAATAAAAGGGGTAGACGCCGGCTGATGTTGGCTCCCACAATAGTGTGCGAGTCTGGCCGGGCATAACCAACAATTCTGAGTTATTAGCGCCGTTGACCGCAAAGCCGTGTGGAACATCCCACTCCTGTTCGAGATTGGTCACATGGAAATAGACTTTGTCGCCGGTCTTGATTCCCTCAATGTTGTCGGGTGCAAAGTGGGTGCGGATGGTCGTCAGATACACGTGCACGTTTTTTCCTTCGCGAACTACCTTAGACTCGGCTTCAGACTTGACGCCATATGGGTTTTTGTTCTGATCGATCGGGAACCACTTCACTGATTTGTCTTTGAGAAGGGTTGCCGGACACGCTTGCGCGTAATGAGGCTCGCCTATAGTCGGGAAGTCGAGCAACATTTTCATCTTGTCGCCGGAAATGTCGATCAACTGGGCCGATTGAGTAAGCTCCGGGCCGGTTGGTAGATACCGATCTTTAGTGATCTTGTTCAGGGCGATGACATACTTGCCGAACGGCTGTTTGGTATCACCGCCGGGAATCAAGAGGTGACCAATCGAGTAGTAAGTCGGAATACGGTCGACAACTTCCCACGTTCCGAGTTTCCATTTGACGATCTCCGAGGACAAGAACATCGAAGTGTATCCGAACCCCTTGCCGTCGAACTCGGTATGCAGAGGCCCAAGACCGGGATTCTGCACCTCGCCGGCGATGGTTGATTCGTACTTAACGATCGGTATGCCTTCCAGTTCACCGGCAAATTCTTTGTTCGCGACGGCCTGTTGAAATTTGGTGAACGAATGTACGGGGATCATAGCCGCCAGCTTGCCGCCGGCAACAATGTATTCACCACTTGGATCGACATCGCAACCGTGCGGCGATTTGGGAGTCGGCAGATAGAACATCATCCCCGGATAGTCAGTCGGATTGAGAACCGTGACTTCTTTGATAATCTCGCTTTGAGCGACCTGACCTTCATCGACGTAATTGTGATAGTAGTTGCAGGGCCACTTTTGTCCTTTGCCCTCGGCAACCAATTGCTCGGCCATCTTCCAGTTTACCGCCGCCACATAGTCTTTGTCGTTTTGCGAAGCGTTAACTTCGAGTTGAGTGTTGGCCTCTTCGGAATTGTACGAGGTGAAAAACGACCAACCATACGACGGCCCCTTGCCGGCGCGCGAGAGGTCGTAGTCGATACCCGGCACAAGCAATTGGAAAGCAATTGCCATGTGGCCCGTGGCCTGATCGACTTTAATGAACGAGATGGTCCCCTTGAAATTTTCTTTGTACGAGTTGATAGGGACATCTTTTTGAGGGATGGGAAGACTGAAACGAGTGGAGGCAACGACATATTCGGTACTCGGCGTGATGAACGGTGAGCCGTGGTTACCACCAGAGTTTGGAATCTCGATTGTCTCATCGGTCTCAAAGGTCGTCAGATCAATCCGCGCTACACGAGGCGTATTGTTGCCGTTGATGAACAGCCAACGACCGTCAAGGGAATCGTTGGTTCGGGACAATTGCGGATGATGAGCGTCGTCCCACGGCACAAAGCCGTGTGATGTCATGAGGAGATTCTTAGTCTCTTCGGAATAGCCGTACCCCTTTTCGGGGTCCTGACTGAACACGGGAATGACGCGGAACAGTCGGCCCGACGGAAGACCATAGACTGAAACCTGTCCTGAAAATCCGCCCGACATGAACGCATAAAACTCATCGTAGCTACCAGGCGCTACATAGACTTTGGAGGCGGCGTCGCCGAAGCCGCCGACTTCTTCTTTCTTTCCGCATCCGGTGATCAGCGATATGAGCAGAAGTGTGCCCACGGCACTGGCAAATTGTCTTGCAATAAGACGAGTCATCGTAATCTCCTTCCTATATCTGTCCACTGTGGTCAGTCTCTAATTTGTTGTTGCAGGTTGTGGGGGTGGGGGTGGTACGCCAAATCCCGGTTGCTGTTCCATCGGCAGGGCGGGTTTGTCGACCTCGGAACGAAGGAACTCCAACAACTGCCGGGCCATCTCGGGAGTCAATCCCTGGATTGTCATATACTGGGCGTATTGGGCCACGAGTTTTTTCCCGTCGGGGTGCAGTTTGCCCATCAATTCTGCGTTTTGAATCTGGTTAAGAACGTATGCGGCGGTGCGACGCTTTGTAACATCACGAAGCGGCGGACCTGTCTTGCGCATATCCAGATAGTGACACGTAGCGCACTTTTGGACAAACACAGCTTTCCCTTGGTCCGCCATTGCGGGGTCGAGCGGACCCACTTCGAATGTCTCCGTGACCGGACCAATGCCGTTCTCGTTTTCGAATTCGTTTAAGTTGCCGGCCGTCCAGCGTGCCAGCCTTTCCTCGGGTGTTTCTGGCTTGGAGCTACAGCCGGCGGCAAGGATTCCGAGGGCGGAGGTCAAGCTGACGGCAACAAAGAAGCCGTAGTTGAATCGAAGTTTCATATCAGGTATTCCTTTGAAATTGTGGGTTATTGAAAGTGCCCTGTAATGCTCCGCTGAGTATCCTATAATAAGATTGCGGAGTCTTATATCTTAAATATGTCGATAAGACATGGTTCACAGTTGTAATCATCACACATTCAGTTTCGAATTGAGCCGTTACGGATGTCTTTAGCAAGGGTGGCAAGACTGGTCTTTGCGAGCATCTTGCGAAGTTCTTCCCGGCGTTTCGCCCAGCTTTCGTGCAGAGGGCAGGGAGTTGTGTCACCGCAACCGGGGAGACCGAGGGCACAGTCTTGAAAGAGTGACATGCCATCGACGGCCGCCACTATATCTAACAGCGAGATGTCGCGTGCGGACTTGGCGAGCCCGACTCCACCATTGGGTCCTCGGAACGAATCAATGATCCGGGCTTCGGTCAGTGACTGCATAATCTTGGTCAAGAAGTGAAACGACAGACGTAGCTCGTCCGCCAGTTCCCGGATAGGAATAAACTTGCGCTGTTCCTCGGTCTCTTTCAGAGTGACCAGAAGCGAGGCGCGAATCGCGTAGGTACAACCTTTTGAAAACAACATGGTCTATTTCCGATTTAAGACTCTTCTGTCCGTAAGTCTACATTTATGATCGACAGAGTCAAGCGGAATTTGAGAAATTTTTCTCAAGAACACGTAGAGTAAGCTAAGGGCTCCGTCTAAGCGACGGTGAATCAAGACGTTACGCGGAATTAGCAGCCTCGGGTTATGATAGCAACTCGATACAGTTATGAACGTCGACTATGCTACATTGTGAATTGCCCAGTTGCGGAAGTCGTCTCGTAGAGCCCGCCATTTATGGACAAGACTCGTCTACTATCGCCGTTCGAGCGGTATAATCGGAAGTTCTGTCCGAGGCTAAACAATCAATTTTTGACGCACGATGATGAATCTTTGACTCTTTCATTATGCCCGTCGGGATAGGTGCAAAATACTGTTAGGGCGCTTCTGAATGCGGCTGCTTATATTTCAGTTACAATGAAGGTCATTGATATTCGCAAGTTTGCAACGACGATATTGGCAATCATCGCCTGCACTCTATTCGAATCTGCACGCGTGTCAGCTTCGGAATCGAATTATGTTGTGATTGCCGACAGAATTCTGAAAACTTACGCGTCATCCTGGTCGGAACTTTCGCCCGACAAACAAAAACACTGGGCACTTCGCATGTATCGCATTAGTGGCGATACAGTTTGGTATCCAGCTATCAAACGCGACCTTCAGAGTAAGCTGGCAACCCTCCGTTCTGACGCCGACAGTCTCTCCGACAGTTCATACAGCCGACGTCGAGTTAGTGCACTTGTCAGCGGGATGGACTGGGGGAAACGCAAAAACGATGCGAGGCGGCTACTTTTTGCTGGTCAGCAACATTTACTCGTCCAAATCGATTTGCTCTATAACCTCGCCACAGTCGATGACTATCGATTAGACGACAGTATTGTCAAATCTATCTGTCAGCAAGCGCGAGATAGGATCCAGCCCAAGCCACTCGCAGACTTTCTGAGTGATACAGTGACCATAGAGTTGTATGGCCCACAGGCGGCGAATGCAGTTGAGTATTTATGCCAACTCGGACTCATTGACGTTCGCGAGGACTTTGTCGGCGCTTACAAACGTGCGTTTCCGGACTCACTCGACACGAAACTCGATGACCGTCAGTTTGCGGACAAAGTGTATGGACTGACGCACATTGTAATCGCGGCAAGCGGATACTATCAGCGCAAGGTCGAGCCACGCGAATTTCAATGGGCCCTGGACTATTTTCGGCTTCAGCAAAATCGAATTCTTAAACGACTGTCGGCCGATGTAATAGCGGAAGTTGGACTTTGTTTTCTCTTATGCGGCGACAGTACCGGTGAGATCATCGACAAATGTCGCAAGGCAGTCGTCAAAGACTTCGATCGCAAAACTGGACTAATTGTGTCCGGTTCGGGGTCTACAGATGTCACTGCCGGTGAGCACCGTAATATATTGACATATATGCTGTTACGGTGGCCGCCACAACTCTTCTCGGGTCCACCAATGACCGCCGATAGGTTGCATTAAGATCTTCATTACGTTTGTCGATGTATCACCAAAACATGCCACATGATTCGCGAGATATTGAATTAATTGCCGTACCCCAAATTGTTTACGAAACAGTAGTGAAGTGGGGTGCACGAAGTCTTCGTTTGGCGTATCTTATTATCAAATGTACGGAGGAAAGATGACGACTCGCGAATCTCTTCTGATGCTGATTTCTACTGTGTTGTTTTCAGGCATACTGTTCAGTACTGCAGTCGAGTGTCGGCCGGTCAAGGGAACCATAACCAATTCGTCTACCGGACTTCCCCTTGCAAACGTCGTCGTTAAAGTGCTTCAAACCGGCGATTCGACTCAGACCGACGGAACCGGGACATATCTATTTCCGAATATCGCCGACGGTAGTTACACGATCCTGTTCGGCCGCTCGACATATAGCACCCTGATTAAAACCAATGTATCGGTCGGGGCCTGTTGTATAGGCCGAACGGGGAATATCGACTGCGATCCCGGAAATGGGGTCGACATAGCCGATTTGTCGGCACTGATTGACTATCTATACATAAGCTTTAGCCCGGTATGTTGTCCGCAATCGGCAAATACCGACGGGCAACCGGGGGTCGATATCGCCGATCTCACGGCGCTGATTGATTATCTGTATATATCGTTTACGCTACCGGCGCTTTGCCAGTAGTGAGAATATTGTATTGACCTGATTCTGTATAGTGAGTGTGAAACCTACGAGTACCGGGAGTTCATGTATGATAATGAAGCGACTTATCGGGTTGTTCATTGTGGTGTTTTTCGCCGCAAGTAGCACCGTGCTTGCTGATACGACTTTTGTAAACGTGGCGCTGGTTCCAACCGGCACGATCACGGGCACAGCAACGCTAAATGGGCAGTCGAATCATCAGGGGATCATCGTATACGTTTCCGGCGGCAACATCGTCGCTGTGACAAACGCGGCGGGAGCATATACAATCGTGGGTGTGCCGATCGGGACCTACACGTTAACAGCTACCAAGCCGGGGTATCTCGACCAGGTTCGCACGGGAAATGTGATTTCAGCGGCCGGTCAGTCCTTGGTTGTCAGTTCCATGAATCTGTTGCCGGGAGCAGACACGGAGTCAAAACTGTTCGGCGAGGCGATGCGGATGTATACCTATGATCGATCGGACAGCGCCATCGCCCGCTTTCGCTCACTGATTGCCCTCAGCCCGTCGGGAATTTACGCGGCGGCTTCCCGCTATCGCATCGGGTTGGCTTATGGCCAATTGAATAATAACGATAGCGCGATCGCGAGTTTCTCAAAATTGATTGCTGACTACCCGACGGACTCGTTAGTTGCGGACGCTTATTATCAAAGAGGAGTCTATAAGGACAACAAGCTGGATTATTCCGGCGCGCTCGCCGATTTCCAGCACGTAGTATCGTCGTTTCCGACAACAATTGTGGCAGGTCGGTCGCAATACCGAATTGGAACTGAATTTGAAAACCTGAATAACACCGCTTCGGCCATATCAGCGTATCAGGCGCTTGAGACGAATTATCCGGCTTCGTTGGATCTCGTAGCCGGAATATTTAATCTGGGGTGGGTCTACTACACGCACGACCAGTATGCCAACGCGATCACGGAATTCAATAAGCTACTCAACTCACACGCGTCAACTTATGAAGCACAAAAGGCCGCACATTACAAGGGGATGTGTTACTACAATCAGGACAACTTTGCTCAGGCCGTCACCGAATTCACCAATAGTTTGACGAACTATCCGAGCGGTGCGAGAGCCGACGCTTCATGGTACTATCGAGCGCAGTGCAAGTACAAGTCGGAAACCTACACCTTTGCGCAGGCGGAGGCAGATTTCGATCAAATGGTGACGAACTACCCCAACTCTGATCTGGCGCCGCACGCCAAATTCTATTCCGCCTCGTGCGAGTCCAATTCCGGAAACTACGCGGCCGCAGTATCAATGTATCAGGCATATATTACGGCATATCCCACTAACGACTTGGTACCGGACGCAAAGTACCGCCTTGCGGGCGATTACTACAGCGACGGAGATTACAACAATTCGCTTTCGAGTTATACTGCATACTACAACGGGTATCCGGCAGACAAAAATGCTGGCGACGCTCACTACTGGGTCGGGCGCTGTTACGAGCAATTGAATGGATCGACCAATAATGCAGCGGCGCACGCCGAATACTGCCAGGTGATCACCAACTACCCGAACTGTTCCAAGTATCAATCAGCGATAACGCGGCGAGCAATTGTTGGGACAGCGACATGTCCGTAAGATTACGCCCTGCTTCACGCATACTTATCGGAATTGTGCCAGCACTACTGGTTCTGGTGGCGTCGGCGTTGGCCTTTTATAAAATCTCGGTCCTTGGGTACAATCTTGATGCCGTGATACAGTCCGAGAGTTATTATCTCGAGGCGGTAATGGAATTCGATGGTCACGGATCGCCGGTCGAGATCGGCATGATGCTTCCGAGCAATCATCCCAATCAGACTGTTTCGGACGAGGCGTTCAATTCATCCGATCTGAAATTCAATGTGTCCTCTTTGGCAGGCAATCGTCATGGCATCTGGACTTCGCCGTCCGTCGATGGGCGACGGCGGATCAGCTACACAAGCTCTATCGTTACCCGTGCAGAACACTTCGCTATTGATTCGACCTCACCGACTCGGCAGTCTATTCCCGACTCTGTAGCCCGGTATCTTCTGCCGGACAGTATGATTCAATGCGACGATGCCGATATCGTTCGGTTGTCCGATTCGCTCGGACTCTCAGCAGACTTGCCTTTCTTGTCAAATGTGCGCCGTATCTTCGACCATGTCACCCACAAGCTCAAATATGTGCAATACTCCGGCCAGACCGACGCTTTGACAACTTATCGATTGGGGGAAGCATCATGTGGCGGCAAGTCCCGCCTGCTCGCCGCCCTGGCCCGGCATTTGGGGATTCCCGCCAGACTGGTCGGAGGAAAGATACTCACCTCTGGGGAATCAAAAGCGACCCATATCTGGGTCGAATTCTACTTGAATGGTTGCTGGATCGATTTTTGTCCGACTAACAACTATTTCGCAGAGATCCCCTCGCATTATCTCGTCTTATACTACGATGACCTTTCATATATCACGCACACCCGAGATATTAATTTCAAATTCTATTTCAATCTGAAGAAGCGACTGCAGTCAACCCAAACCGGATTGACTAACTTGAAAGAACATCCGCTGGATATACTCAACATTTGGGCGACTTTTAAGCGCGTCGCCATTTCGCTTGAAGTGCTCAAGATCATCATCATGCTTCCCATAGGTGTATTGGTAGTTGTCGTGTGCCGAAATCTGATCGGGATCGAGACTTTCGGAACGTTTATGCCGACGCTGATTGCCATTGGGTTTCGCGACACCGGACTGCTGAACGGATTTCTGCTGTTTGCGTTGATCATTGCATTTGGAGGGGTGGTGCGAAGCATCCTTTCCAAGCTACAATTGCTTCATACGCCACGTCTTGCAATTATTCTCTCAAGCGTTGTGCTGTTCATATTAGCGCTCACGGCTTTGGGCGTACAATTCGGATTTCTTGATCTGGCCCGAGTAGCGCTCTTCCCGATGGTTATACTCACGCTAACGGTTGAACGATTCTCGCTGATCACCGAGGAGTTCGGCATGACTCAGGCTATTCGTGTATCATTTCTAACTATGCTGATCGCGGCGCTGTCATTCGCGGTTATGGAGTGGCGGACGCTTCAGGCAGTAGTCATCAGTTTTCCCGAATCGATATTGGCTGTCATGGCCGTGTATATGTACATCGGCAGGTACAGCGGCTTCCGGATTTCCGAGTATACGCGATTTAAACATTTGTTGGCGAGGTAAGGGTGAGACTCAGGAGCTGGCTCAACGCACTTCCGTCGCGCAAGGGGGTCATCGGAATCAACGCGAGAAACCTGGAGCTTATCTACCCTCACAACCAACGCGGTAATTTTCCGAATGTCGACGACAAGCTTCGGTGCAAGGCACTGCTTCAGAAGGCTGGCGTTCCGGTACCGAAGACGTATCACATCATCGATGGACCTCGGGCTCTTCACAACTGGAAAGAGGCAGTTGACGGGATCGGCGCTTTTGTCATCAAACCGAACACAGGGTATGGTGGCAATGGGATACTGCTGGTTCGCCGCACCGACACGGGTTTTCGATCAGGGGGAGAAGACATCGATGATCGTGACATCGAGTCTCACTTGAGCCAGATCCTTAACGGCGCATTCTCGCTTGACAACGTCTCGGATTCAGGCTACCTGGAAGAATTGGTCATCAATCACCCGGGCCTGCTTCCCTTTATGCCGGACGGTGTTGAAGGAGTTGGCGACATTCGCCTGATTTTCAGAATGGACAAGCCGGTGATGGCGATGCTTCGATTGCCGACGCGCGAATCGGGCGGGCGGGCGAATTTGCATCAAGGGGGCATAGGTGTTGGTATCGATTTGGAGTCTGGCCTGTCGGTCGGAGGATGCTATAAGGGGACGGTCATAGATAGACACCCGGAGTCGAATACAGAATTAGCCGGTTTGAAGGTGCCACACTTTTTCGAGATGCTCGATTATGCGAAACGAATCTCGGAGGTTGTGGGCCTTGGATACATAGGGATCGACTTTGTGTGCGACGCGCGATACGGCC
>JBGAWZ010000387.1:0-2852 GCA_044227335.1 Candidatus Zixiibacteriota bacterium
ACCCAACAATTTCCGGATAGAAGTCGATCTTTTGTGCGAGTAAGTACTCCACCGACGCCCCGCTCAGCCGCGCGGTCTGGTCAATCGATCCACCCATCTGATCAAGCGCCATCCGGCGAACGGAAAAGTCGCCGTCAACATCCCCGCGATACTGCCGCCGATTTTCAAACAGATCGTAGGCCGACTCCGAATTCACTTCGATACTCTTTATTCTCTGCTCTTTGAGTAGAGCGGTCATAGAAAAACCGGCGTCGTAGAGCGTTTCCCGCTTAACCAAAGTCGAAACGAAAAACAGAAATTCATCGGCGGTCAGCGTGGCGTCGAACAAAATCGCCTTCATCTCCAGCATCTGGAAATACTGCATGATCTGGGTGTTGAACACCGAGTCTTTCAGAGCAATATTCGCGACATACAGATTTCCGCGCTGAACGTTGATGGTGAGATATTTCCGAACCCGGAAAAACTGCCCGCAGATCAGAAACGGCTTTTCGAGTGATTTAAGCGACAGAGGGTGACTTGGCCCGTAGATCGAGACTTTGCGAAAGGCCATCGCCAGTTCGCGCACAAGCGAATGCGCCAAGTCATTAAGGTCGGTGTTCAAAAGCGCTTGCGTTACCGGACGAGGCGTTGCTTGCATGGTCATCTCCAACACAGGTTATGCGACCGTTCTCAGTCGCGATATATACATTGGCGCCATTCGAAATCGGCGCGAATCGAACCGGACCTCCCAGTTCGAGCGTGTCCAAAAGCGCGCCTGTCTCGGCCCAAAGCGACAACAATTTCCCGGTCATCGTTGCCGCCAAAAGAACTTTTCCAACCACCAGCGGCGCCGAGCGAATCACATCGACCGCCTCGTATCGCCAAACTATCGTTCCGGTCCTCGCGTCCAACGCGGCAATCGATCCTGCACTATTGGCGACAAAGACCAGGCCATCCGCAACCGCCGGAGCCGACCAGATCGGCCCGCCGACTTCGCTCTTCCAGACTATCCGACCATCGCTTGGATCGATGGCACTAACGTTGCCCTCAAAGCCCGACACCCAGACCAATTCGCCGCAGGCCACCGATCCCAAAACCGGCGACCCAATATCGGCGCGGAACCTGGTCGAGCCATCCTCGGGTCGAATCGCGTACAGCTTGCCGTCGTCGGTCGGCTGAAAGATCGATACTCCATCGAACGACGGCGGCGCGACTGCTCGCCCGCTCAATTCAACTGACCAGACCTCACGTCCGTTCGTCAAGTCGTAAGATGACAGTCGGTTCTCCGCCGACCCGGTAATCAGCCGGTTCTGTACTATTATCGACCCGCCTGATACATCCTTTACAACCGCCTCCCGGAGCTCCTTTCCCCTACGCAAATTGTAGGTAACCAAACGATTTCGAAGCGGCCCGACACCAAAGTAGAGCAGTGTATCCACTCGAACCGCCCCCGTTTGCGCAGGCCCCCGGGATTTGATCTGAGCCAGTGTTTCGCCGGTGACCTGATCGAAGACTTTGATTTTCTTTCGCGAAGTCGGATAAAACAGCCCTCCGCCTGAAAGTGTCAATGGCCCGATCGCCTTGTCGTTTTGTTTTCGCCGCCAAATGACTTTCAATTTGCCGCTGAACGAGTCGGTACTGTCGGTGCCCATCGACTCCACCCCACCGCGGTGGAACTCCCACCCGTTGCCTGATTCCGCCGACGGTTCAAACTTGCCATGTTTGACACACCCGCCCGCAAGCACCAGTGCGCTCAAAACAACTATGCCGGCCAACGTTTTCATCAGAAATTCCATCCGAAGAAAAAGTCAAAGTCTGTCTTGGGGCTGATCGTCGAATAATCGGTCGTGCGGGCAAAATCAAATCGCAACAAAACGATATTGGCCAGATTCACCCGGAACCCGGCGCCGAACGAACCGTAGAACTGATCAAACTCATCATCCCAGGCCGCCCCGGTGTCAAAAAAGAGCGCGCCGCGTATCCCCCGAAAATCGATCATCCCCAGTGGCGTGCCTATCAGCAAATCGTTGATGAGTGGAAAACGAAGTTCGTTCGAGGCAAAGAGAATATTCCGGTTGTAGAAATACCGGCGATCAAACCCGCGAAACGACCAGCTCCCCCCCAAATACAATCGCTGGGGCTCAACACCGCTTGAGGTAAACGCAAACATCCGATTGGCAAACGCCGAATATTTGCCGAGCCGGAAATAATGGCGGATATCGGCCAGCGCCAGCCGGTTGTAGGTACGGCCGTCGCTCAAGCCATACGATGTCCCCACCGACAAATTGTATCGCCGCCCTTCAAGCGGTCCCGAAATATCCCAGATCGAATTGTCATAGACCCAGCTGAGGTAGTCCGTGACAATCACCGCTTCACGGTCTTTCAGACCATACCGGCGGTCTCGCTTCGAATAGCGAGCAAACACCGTATTGTCGGCTCGACTGAATTTCGACAGCGGATAACTTAACAGGCCGACCACTCCCGCCTGACGTTCATCATAATACCCGTCGTTGTCGTTGAAATACTCGTCGTACAGATGAAATGCGCCGATCCCCCAGTTCGCTCGGCGTTCCCGGTTTACATAGGTCAGACCGAAATTAAACGAAGACAGGAAGTCACTCTTGGTCTGGGCTGTGTTGGCCAGCAGAAAATAAACCGCCTTGTTGCCGAGAACATCCGAAATCGCTCCCTGCAATCCGCCAAGCGAACCGTAGACCGGGTCATACCCAACTGACGACTGCGCGATATCGAACGAATACCGCGTGTCATATTTCACCGAACCTCGCACATGAGCCGAATCGATCCGAGGAGGCGACCAGGAGTTATCTTTCGACGCATACGTCTGGGGCACTTGTCTGGCTGATTCCGGCAGT
>JBGAWZ010000388.1:0-2851 GCA_044227335.1 Candidatus Zixiibacteriota bacterium
ATCATGATGAGGAGTGCGACACCTACCACGGCGATCATCATGTGGAGCAGTAGTTCGTTGGATTTCTCGGCGGCCGTCTCGCCGTAATGGCGGGTGATCGTCATGCCGATGGTAGCAGGTACCAGTCGGGGGCGAAGCGCCTCGAACTTCTCCAGCACCTTGTCCGCAACCGCAATCGCATTTGTGCCAGGGCGCTTGGCGATCGAGAGGGTGACCGCGCTTTCAAATCCCGCCGTTGACCTCCCAGCCGCGGCCGCCGCGCCGGCGCCAAACAGCACAACTTGCGACATCTCCTCAGGACCGTCGACGATGTGGGCAACATCGCGCAAATATATCGGACGGTCGTTGTCCACCCCGATTACAATCCGGCCGATATCGTCGACACTCGCCAAAAACCCGCCGGTCTGAATTACAATATTCTGGTTATCACGAATCAACGAACCGGCTTTGGTTTGGCGATTGGCCTGTTGAATCACCGGAATAATCGCCGACGGATCCAGATGTCGCGCCGCCAGCGCCGACGGATCAAGCTGTATTCGGTACTGCCGTCGCAATCCGCCGATGATATTCGTCTCCGAGACATCGGGCACCTGCTTGATCTCCGCATCGAGTTCGGCGACTAGTCGCCGTAGTGTGTAATGGTCGGCGGTAGCGCTGTGAAAAGTCAGAGCGAGAATAGGTACGTCGTCGATCGACCGGGCTTTCAAGAGTGGAAACGAAACCCCCGGTGGAATCCGGTCGAAATTGGATTGGAGCTTCTGATTGAGTTTGACCAGGCTCTTTTCAATATCCTGACCAACAAGAAAGCGAACAATAACCAGAGCTTCTTCTGGACGCGAAATAGAATAGACATATTCTACTCCCGGTATCTCCCAGGCCAGCTTCTCGACGGGAGTGGCGACCCGCTCTTCGACTTCCTTGGCCGTCGCGCCGGGGACTGCCACCATGATATCGACCATCGGAACTTTGATCTGCGGTTCTTCCTCGCGAGGAAGCAGAAGCACCGCCATTGCGCCAAGCAACACAGAGGCGATGATCAGAAGTGGAGTCAGCTTGGAGTCTATAAATCCCCGCGCCAGTGCGCCGGCTAATCCCTGATTCCCCGGTCCGGGTACCTGTGATGTACTCACGGCCTGATCTCCAGCGAGTCGCCGTCGGAAAGTTCGTCGTCGCCGCTTGTAACGACCTGTTCGCCTTCGCGAAGTCCCGCTAATATTTCAATTCGATTGTCACTCGATTTCCCGCTTCGAACTAGTCGAACCTGAGCGTGATGATCGGCAGTCACAGCAAAAACAATTTCCAGTTGCCCGCGTTTGATCAGGGCTGGCGCTGGAATCAACAGTCCGCTTTGGCCGGCCGAGGTCAGCAATAGCCGTCCGAACTGCCCGCCACGCGCGCCACCTGCCCGAGGAATTTCGAGCTTGACCACAAATGAGCGGGTCACCGCGTTAGCCGCCGGCGAAATTTCTACTACTCTCCCACTCACTCGCATAGAACCGGGATCGAGAATGATCGGCAACGTGTCGCCCAGGCCAATCACACCGCGCCGAGATTCCGGCACGTTCACTTCCAATCGCGGCGCCGCGTCTTCTTCAACCACGAACAGCGATTTGCCGGGGACCGCCAAGTCGCCGATATCAATATTCTTTTCGGTGACTTTGCCGGCGAACGGCGACGCGATTCGGGCATAACTGAGCAAGGCTTCGGCCTCGGCCAGCGACGCGGCGGCGACATCGGCGCTGGCTTTGATCGCATCGTATTCCTGTTGAGAGACCAGTTTGCGTGACAGTAGCGAATCGTAACGGGTCAATTCAATGGCCGCCTGACGGCTCACCGCTCTGGCCTGATCTGTGCGCGCCAGCAAGTCACGGCTGTCGAGCTGGGCCAATACCTGTCCGGCGGCAACAATTGACCCAAGCGTGACCTGAATCTCTTCAACCCGCCCCTGTACTTTGCTTTGAATATCGGCACGATTGCGGGGCACGACTGTCCCCATCACCTCTTCGTGATCCGACCCGACCGAGCGCTCGACGGTCGCGACCGACACTGAGACCGGCGCTCCGGCCGAGAGACCGGCCTTTTCGTCCTGACCGCCGCCGCACCCCGCCGAAAGACCCAGAGCGACTATCGCAAGGAAAACCCGTGACTGTTTTTTCATGAACTCTCTCTCCCGTTAACGGGCGCCGGCAAAAAATCAGCCGATCACCCTTGACAATCACATAAATATATGCTTATATATATATGTGTCGACTAAAAAAGCAACTGATTTCTCCGGCCTGTCCGACCTTCGGCTCGAGCTGGTGGCCGCCTGCTTCTCAGCGCTCTCCGACCCGACCCGGCTGAAAATCCTGCGTGCCCTCAAATCGGGCGAGCAAACCGTTCAGGACCTGGTCGACTTGTTTGACTATACTCAACCGAACATCTCGCGTCACCTGTCAATTTTGGCCCGATCAGGACTGTTAAAGAAGAGCAAGCGGGGTGCCTTTGTATATTATGGCATCGCCAATCCCCGCATCTTCATTCTTTGCGATGGGGTTTGTTCCCATGTCAGCAAGACCATAGAGGAATTCTCCACTGTACGCACCGGTAGCACCGGTCGTACCGGACGCACCGGTCGTACAGGGCGATAGCCCGATTGCGCCAGCATCCTCGCGGGTATATCTTTGACTCCAAAGGATACCCCAATGGATACCAAAGAATTTCGCTCCCGTGCCCACGAGCTGGTCGACTGGATGGCCGACTACCTGGAACATGTCCGAGACTACCCGGTCAAGTCACAGTCCAAGCCGGGGGAGATCATTGCCGCTCTCCCCTTGCATCCACCGGCTAACGGCGAGTCATTCGACGCCAT
>JBGAWZ010000389.1:0-2832 GCA_044227335.1 Candidatus Zixiibacteriota bacterium
GAGACTCCGCTTTAGCATCGTTTTGACCAGCACAGTCATTCCGTCGAAATCGAACGGGACATCGACCGGCGGCAATTTTGAATACGCAATGGCCCGCTCAGCCAGATTGACCGCCAGATCGCCGATCCGCTCAAGATCATTGTTGATTTTCAGGAGTGCGACAATAAACCGCAGATCGACCGCCACCGGCTGATGCAATGCCAATACTTTCAGGCACTGCTCTTCGATCTCCACTTCCTGCTGGTCGATTTCATGGTCGGCCTCTATGACTGTTCGCGCCAGGCGGGCGTCACGGGTTGCCACTGCTCGAACCGCCATATGCACCGATTCTTCGACCGTAGCCGCCAGACGGAGCACGCCCTGTTTGAGCTTTTCAATTTCGACTTCAAGATGCCTCGACACTAATCATACTCCTTGCGATCATCCGAACCGGCCGGTCACATAATCCTCGGTCCGCTTCTCCACCGGTTTGGTAAACATCTGTTTGGTGGCACCGTATTCGACCAACACGCCTTCATAGAAGAAAGCTGTATAGTCCGACACACGCGCCGCTTGCTGCATATTGTGGGTGACAATCACAATCGTGTACTGTTGTTTAAGCACCGCGATCAGGTCCTCGATCTTGGACGTCGAGATCGGATCGAGCGCCGAGGCCGGTTCGTCCATCAGAATTACCTCCGGCCGCACTGCGAGCGCCCGCGCGATACACAACCGCTGTTGCTGGCCGCCCGAAAGCATATAGGCGCTGACATCCAGTTTGTCCTTCACCTCATCCCACAAGTAAGCCCGCTTGAGACTTTCTTCGACCGCCTCGCGGACGATCAAATTATTGGTCACGCCGTTGACACGCAGACCATAGGCGACATTGTCGAAAATCGATTTGGGAAACGGATTCGACTTCTGGAACACCATGCCGACCCGGGTGCGCAAGCTCGAGACATCTCTGATGTCTTTGTAAATATTGATCTCGTCAAGCGCCACTATCCCTTCAAGGCGGGTATCGGGGATAGTATCATTCATCCTGTTGAGCGTGCGCAGGAAAGTCGATTTGCCACAACCCGACGGCCCAATCAGAGACGTGACCCTGTTGCGATGAATGTCTATCGATACTTCAAACAGCACCTGATGCTTGCCATAGAAGAAATTGAGCTTCTCCACGACCATTTTGGGCCTGCCCGATGGTTTATCCTCCACCTTCGCCACACTGTCTAGCCTCGGCGTTATACTTGGCGCGTCGGTCATTCTGTCTTCAGGTCCGGACACGACTCCTCCTCATATGCGAGCGAATCAGGATCGCCACAAAATTCAACAGGAATGTCAGCACCAATAGTACCAACACAGTTCCATATAAAATTGGCCGCGTCGCTTCAATATCGGGCGATTGCGTGGCCATGATATAGACATGATACCCCAGCTCCATGAATTGATCGGTCAACTTGCTCGGCAAATAGGGCAAATAATACGCCGCGCCAGTGAAGAGAATCGGTGCAACCTCTCCCGCTCCGCGACTAACCGCCAAAATACCGCCTGTCAAAATTCCGGGCACTGCCTGAGGCAGGACAATCTTCCAGATGGTCTGAAGTTTTGTCGCGCCGAGCGCGTAACTTGCCTCCCGAATCTCACGGGGGATTGTTCGGAGCGCTTCTTCTGTCGAAATGATCACGACCGGGAGTGTCAGTAACGATAGCGTCAGCGCCGCCCATATGATCGCGGGCTGACCCCAGACCGGCCCGGCGGTTCCGTAAAAAAGCTTATCAATATTGCCGCCGACAAATCCAACAAAGAATCCCAAGCCGAACAGTCCAAACACAATCGACGGTACCCCCGCCAGATTCGCAATGGCGATTCGAATCAGTTTGGCCGCTTTCGATTCAGAGCGGGTATACTCATGCAGATAGATGGCAGTGAGCACACCTACCGGCACCACGGCAATTGTCATTAAGATAACCAGTGCGACCGTACCGAATATCGGCGGCCAAATACCGCCTTCGGTCATCCCTTGTTCTGGCGCCTTGCTCAGAAAATCCCACGAGACAATTCCAAAACCGCCGATTGCAATGTCTCCCAGGATGACTGCCAGAATCAGAACAATCAGTATCACGGCCGCAAATGTCAGCCCCCGCGGGATCGCTCCCGAGGACTTCTTACCGAACGTAAACGGCGCCTTCGCCTGCTCGCGCGGCGCGTTGGATAGTACCGGCGCTCTCACTTGGTTCTCCCTTGCAACCGCTCCCTCAGTCGCTCCATCACCACATGCGACGAGAGATTCACCAGAAAAGTGAAGATGAACAAGAGAACGCCGATGAAAAAGAGGACCGAATAGTGCGTGTCACCAAAGACCACCTCTCCAAGCTCGGCGGCAATAGTCGCAGAAAAAGTTCTGATCGGCTCGTTGAAGTTCATTGAGATGATTGCCGCATTACCGGACGCCATCAACACAATCATCGTCTCCCCAATTGCCCGTCCGAATCCCAGCACAAAGCTGGCAAATATTCCCGGTAGGGCCGCTGGCAGAACGACCGTATATGACACTTGCCAGCGATTGGCGCCGACCGCCAGAGCGGCGTCGCGGAGTGACTGCGGCACAGAGACCATCGCGTCCTCGGAGACTGTGAAAATAATTGGAATGATCGCGATCCCCAGAGCAATACCGGCTGTGACCGAGTTCAAACGGTAGTCAAAGCCAAAGGTCGATTGAATAAAGCTTGCCAGCACAATCAGCGCGAAGAAACCAAGAACCACTGACGGTATCCCGGCTAGCAGTTCGATCACCGGCTTGATAATCTCGCGCATCCGCTTGCCGGCAAATTCGGATGAGTACATCGCCGCCCC
>JBGAWZ010000390.1:0-3704 GCA_044227335.1 Candidatus Zixiibacteriota bacterium
CGAAGAACGTATTGCCAGAATGAACTTTGTCCGTAGGGACGTGGGCGGGCGTTGGTATATTCCTAACCCGGTGAATCCTCACGAAAACTTCGCTGATAAGTGGCACGAAGACGATGATGCCAAAGCTAAAGTCTTTTTCCACTGGGTCAAATTGCTACAAACCGATTTCGATCAAATACAAAGTCATTCCGTCGCGGACCTTCGAACAAAAGCGCTCAAGTCATCTTTCGGAGGAGGAATCGTAGACCGGGCTATTGAGAGTTTTACTGGTCGAGGTCAGATTGAGTCGAACACAAAATCAGTGCCCGTCATCAAAATAAACAGTACTGGAAAACCTTGGGCTTCTAGTGAATGACAAAAGATACGACGACCTCATAACGAACCAGTTCCGTGAACTCGCGAAAGTATATGAGAGTGTGAACCTATCGCTCAATCCCGATGGCGCATTTGTCATTCGTGGATTGTTTTCGTTCGAAACAGAAAGCACTGTGGGCCATAAGCAACACAGTTTCCAACTTGAAATTGTCGTGCCAGCTAATTTTCCGATCGGCATTCCTTTGGTCAAGGAAACAGGCGGTCGCATTCCCGGAACTTTCCACACTAGTGCCAGCGGATATTTGTGCCTAGATGTCCCATTGGAACTTAGACTATTTCTTAAGAAGAATGGTACTCTCCTTGCATTCATAAATGGTCCCGTAGTAAATTTCTTGTGGGCCTTTGAATATCGCGATGAGTTCGGCGAGATGCCCAATGGTGAGTGGTCACACGGTGGCCAGGGTATCGTCGAATATTACCTTCAGAAATTTCAAGTGAAGGATGAAACACGGGTATTGGGCCTTCTGAGATTGCTTGCCGATGATGACTATCGTGACTACCTCCCTTGCCCATGCGGGAGCCTAATAAAAACTAAAAAGTGTCATGGTCAGGATATTCAAGAACTGCGTCTAATTCAGACACCTGGCGATTTCAAGTATGAGTATGATCTAGCACTTAGTTACCTCGACGAAGGAAAGGTAGACGTGCCGCTAGAGTTCATTTGCATTTCCATGCGACACCATCGAAAACACTCAAAGTACTGATTGGTAAACTAGTGGGAACTTGTGGGCCTCATTACCGTCCAGTGCATCACAAAATCCCCACCTCTTCCATGTGAAAAGCGCCTCCTCCTTTAAGGGTAGATAGCACCCAAGGGAGGATTCCCGATGTCTGTGTCAGAAAAACAGCTAAACGCCAACCGCCTCAATGCCAAAAAGTCCACCGGCCCCCGCACCCCGGAAGGCAAAGCTAAAATCAGCCAGAACGCCGTCAAACATGGCCTCTATGCCACCCGGCCTGTCATAACGCGTCCCGCCCTGGCCGAGTCCCGGACCGACTACGAGTCGATACTCGGCGTCCTTTCTGCCAAGCTCACCCCACACTCTCCCCTCGAAAACTTCCTCGTGCGGCGGATAGCCAACTGCGCCTGGCAACTCAAGCGATCCGACAGGTTTTCCGCGTCACTCTCAAACAAGAAGTTAAGTGATCTATCGAATTTGACAGAATCGGCGCTTACAACCTTCGCCAAACTCTATCGCCGGAGTCAAATCTTCAACCGTCGCCTCCGCCACCGTATCGACCGGACTCATTCCATGCTACTCACTGTGAAACGAAGCCAAATAGCTAAGCCAGAATCAGGTCTGGGCGAGGCCCAGCCCCAAGGTCCAGCCGCATGGCGGGCTGTCAAACAAAGCCAAATCCTCGATGTAGTCCAACAACTTGAACAGGCAATTACCAAATCCCAAAATCGCTGTGAAACAAACCCATTGATCGAAAGGGTGCTCTGATTCGCCGCCATATCGGCATTTCGCATCCTCCCTGCTCCCCCCTTGCGCGGGGGTGGGAGTTAGGTATCTTGCGGTCGCAAGTGGCGCCAATACTATGTCAATAACCGTAACCATACTCTTATCTCTTGCCGCCTTGGTGATCGGGTGGCTGGTGGCGTCGGCGTTGGTGCGCAAGCGGTTTGCCGATCAGCTATCAGAAGCGCAAAACCAGAAAGCCACTGCCGAGGGGCAGGTGTCGGCGCTCAATGCGACCATCACACAACTTCGCGCCGATTCCGATAAAGTCAGCGCCAAGGCCGACGAGGATTTCAAGTCGCTCCGAGCTTCGCTATCGAGTGAACAAACAGCGCGAGTGAAAGCCGAGACCGAACTCAAAGAGGCAAGCCAACGATTGACCGAAGAGCGGGCGCTGATTGCCGACGCGCAGAACAAACTTTCCGATGCCTTCAAATCGCTCGCGGCAGACTCGCTCACTGAAAACCGCGAGGCGTTTATGACCCTCGCCCGCACGACGCTTGATAAAGCGCTCACTGAGGCCAAAGGTGATCTGGGCCAAAAAGAAGCGGCGATTAAGGGGCTGATTGATCCTATCGCAACGTCGTTGACCAAGTTCGACGAACATGTGCGCACGCTCGAATCGACCCGCCAGCAGGCGTATACATCACTGGAAGAGCATTTGAAGTTGCTCACAACTTCGACTGAGCTACTCAAGCGCGAGACCGGGAATCTCGGCACCGCGCTTCGCGCGCCGCAGGTTCGTGGACGCTGGGGTGAAATGATTTTGGAGCGGGTGGTTGAACTGGCCGGGATGTCCGAGCATTGCGATTTCTCGCGGCAAGTGTCGACTGATTCCGAGACCGGCCGACTCAGACCGGATCTGGTGGTGCACTTGCCGTCGAGCCGAGTGATCGTGGTCGATTCCAAAGTATCGCTCGAAGCATATCAACGTGCAGTTGAAGCGGGTACTGATACTGAGCGCGAAGATTTGCTACGCACGAATCGTTTTTTGCCGAGGCGGCGCATCGCGATTTGAGTTTGATCGAGGACGGCATGCAAAGCAAAGTGGTGATCGCGACCCCGACCACACTCATTGCGCTGATGCGGGCGGTGGCGTTCGGATGGCGACAGGAACAGATCGCCGAAAATGCGAAAGTGATCAGCGAACTTGGGCGAACTCTGCACGACCGGATGCGGACAATGACCGAGCACCTGGCAAATATTGGCCGAGGACTGGAAAAAGCGTCGGCATCGTATAACGATGCAGTCGCATCTTTGGAATCTCGCGTATTACCCTCCGCCCGGCGGTTCAAAGAGCTGGGCGCAACGACCTCGGCTGAGATTCCACTTTTGGAGCCGCTTGAGATCGCCCAGCGGCCGTTGACACTTTTGAAAAAGTCCGAAGACCAGCCCGGCGATAGGGCGAGTTAAACTATTGTGCCGCAATGGCATAGTGAGCGCGTGTTTCGTGGGCCGTTTATGTCCTAATTAGACCCTTCTATCCCTAAAAAAATCTTCAAATAAGCCCTAAAAATACCCTTGACAGTTTTCGGGGTTGTAGTATCTTGTACTCGCAATCGGAAAGTGTTACTCTTTCTGTGGATTACCTAATATCGTCCACCCAGGTAGGATGACCACCTACCTGGGTTTTTCATGTCCCCTCCAAAGTTCAGTTGTTCCGAAAGAGAGATTGCTTCGTCGTCAGGCCCGCCTTCGGCGTGCGGACTTCTCGCAATGACGAGGCGCAAGGAATCTCGACCCTCCCCTACTGTCAAAAAATCGTGTCGTTGATTCTTGGCGGTTCAAGCGGTAGTTTGTGCTTGCATGAATATCCCCAATTTTCTCACGCTACTTCGCATCGTGCTCGCGCCGGTATTCATGTTT
>JBGAWZ010000391.1:0-2811 GCA_044227335.1 Candidatus Zixiibacteriota bacterium
GGAAGGAGTCGGGGCGCGAAGATCAGAAGCAAGATCAGAAAGGGTGATATCGATCTCGTGGCCGACGGCCGAGACAATTGGTATCTGCGAATCGGCAATTGCGCGCACGGTGATTTCGGTGTTGAACGGCCAGAGGTCTTCAAGCGAACCGCCGCCACGCCCGCAGATGATCAGATCGATATCCTCGCGGGTGTTGAAATATCTTATACCCGCGGCGATAGTTTCCTCGGCGCCCGTCCCCTGCACTGCGGCCGGGTAGATTATCAGTTGGATAGTGTCGTTTCGGCGCGTGGCGATTTGAATAATGTCGCGAATTGCCGCACCGGTCGGTGATGTCACTATGCCGATGGTCGTCGGAAAATCGGGGAGCGGCTTTTTGCGATCTTCGTCGAAGAGCCCCTCTTTGGATAACTTCTCGTGGAGTTGCCGAAAGGCTAGTTCAAGCGGACCGACTCCAACCGGCACGATTTCTTTGCACGAGAGTTGGTATTGGCCGCCTTTTTCGTAGACGGTTATATCGCCTCGGCAGATAACTTTTTGGCCGTTCTCCGGTTCAAACCGCAAGCATGTACCGACCGATCGCCACATCGCGCATTTGAGCACGGCGTTGGCATCTTTCAAGCTGAAATACCGGTGTCCGGACGAGTGGTGGATATAGCCGGAGATTTCACCTTCGATCCAGGAGTCGGGGTACATCTCCTCAAGCGCGGATTTGATCATCCGCGTGATGGCGGTAACGGTGAATGGTTTGGAGGGTGGGGGCATGGGGGGTAAAAGCCTAGCTCACGATGACTTACCAGGCATAGATAGGGCGTTGACACTTATTGGATTCGGAGCAGGTTGGTCCTTACCTAGTAGGCCAGACCTTTGCATAGAGAAAATCGATTCAGCCGCACACTTGAGTATCGCGTCTCTAGTTTCGTCATTGCGTGCACTGCCAACGAAAAGTTCAAAAGTCTTTATTGCGCTCGCCCTATGCCTATTGATAATTAGGTTGTGACTAGAAGCCGTGTGACGCCTGATCGCCAACGTAAGCAAAGTGAAGAACAGCGCAATAAGGAGAACCTTTATTCCTATGAAACTAATCAGACTAATGTCATCGCCCTTTGTAGGAGGATAGAATTGAACGTAGAGCCAGATAGCAATTACGCCAACGAGACTAGTTATCCCCACCACGATAAGCCAATTGCGAGACTCAGACTTGTACTTCTCCGACTCTTCTTCGAAGACATTAACGTGGGCATCCATTGCAGTTTGTGCAGTCGTAGTTTTTGTCGCTGCAACGAGTTCGTCGATTCTCTGCCTCGACGACTTAAT
Organism: Candidatus Zixiibacteriota bacterium; assembly: GCA_044227335.1. Classification (GTDB taxonomy): domain Bacteria; phylum Zixibacteria; class MSB-5A5; order GN15; family FEB-12; genus JACRAV01. The sequence goes on from JBGAWZ010000391.1 coordinate 1,318, forward strand.
ACTCTCCAGGCTCTGATCCGCCTCGGATACTCTCGGGCCGAGACCAACTTCATTTTGATAAGATGCGTAGAATCCCATCAGCGCAGGGAGTACTGCACGCAACTCATTAGTTCTAGCCTGTAATTCAGTGTTCAACCGACGAGCGTCAGCCTCGAATCCCGTTGGGTAATTGGAAGTATCAAAGGCGTACATCGCTTCAAGTGTTCCGACCATATCGCTTGCCCGATTGAAACAGTCCTCAAAATACGGCCGCTGGGGAACCCCTTCTGGCATGTCCGGCCTGAGCGTTTCCAATAAACTCAGTGCGGCTATGAGGTCAGGCAGATTAAAAATTCTCTTCAACTGCTCTTGGCGCGATTCAAATCCGCCAACAAGTTTGTCACGCCTTTCGATTAGTTCCTTAAAGCGCTTCTTAAGATCGTCCGAAACAGCAAAGATCAAACGCATTCCCCACCACCCGATAGTTTTGGTCGTTTTCTATTGTGACAGTATAGCTAAAATCACCACAAGTTCCTCTCTCAATACTACACCTTTTCGCCCTCGACTGCAACTCGTGAAAGTTCGCTTTTTATTTTCAACGCGAGGCTGAGGTGCACTCCCTTGACACCGGAGATCGCTTCAGGCTCAGCACTTCGAATCGCCTCAACCGACCCGAAGTGCTTGAGCAAGGCGGCGCGTTTGGCCGGACCGATTCCTTTGATACTATCAAGTTCGGACTTGATCGTCCGTTTCTGGCGGACTTTGCGATTGTAGGTGATCGCAAACCGGTGGGCCTCGTCGCGGATGCGTTTGAGCAGAATTAGGGCAGGTGAGCTTTTCGGAAGGGTCATCGGGTCGCTTATGTTCGGCAGGTAGACTTCTTCGAGCCGTTTGGCCAGCGAAATAATCGGCTGATCTGAAAAGCCGAGGGATTTGAGTTCCGCCAACGCGGACGAAAGCTGGCCCTTGCCGCCGTCGACAACGACAAGATTCGGCGGTGTCTTCTTCTCTTCGTTGATCCGGTGGAAATACCGCCCGACCACTTCACGCATCATGCTGAAATCATCCTGTCCGGTCACCCCTTTGATTTTGAAATGGCGATATTCGGATTTTTTGGGCTGACCGTTGTCGAAATAGACGCATGAACCGACCGTGTCGGTTTCCCCCGTGTTGGAAATATCGAAACAGACCATCGTGCGCGGCGCGCTGGGCAATTTGAGCTGTTCCTGCAGAGAGGAGACCATTTTGCTGGTGCGGTCGGTGTGGACTTTCTTTTGGATGAGGAGTTCGTCGAGGAGGTGTCGAGCATTCGCGGCGGCCAGCTCGACCATCCGGACTTTCTCGCCGATCTTGGGCGTTATCAGCCGAACACGTGACCCGCGGAGTTTGGTGAGGAGTTCTTCGAGTAGCTCGGTGTCCTCAGTCTCTTTGGGGACAAAGACTTCCTGCGGCAGGTTCGGTTGATGATTGTAATACTGGGTAAAGAATGAGCGGATAATCTCGGAGTCGAGTTCT
>JBGAWZ010000015.1:0-13765 GCA_044227335.1 Candidatus Zixiibacteriota bacterium
GTGAGAGCCAGCTCGAGACTCTTCATCACAAGATTGACCGGGCTTCCAGTGAAGTTGACTCGGAATCGAGCCAAATTCGCGGCGTGGAAATACTCATAAGCCGTCCGCGTCCAAGTTCCCGAGGGTGTACTGGTCACCGGGTAGTTGAGTCCAACAAGTCCGGCCGTCACCTTAGCCCTGCCGCTCGCGGCGACCGAGATATTGAGAGTCTTGGCGATAACGTCTTTAGCTTTCAAGGAATGAGCGGCGACAGGATCGCGCTCGTACACCGTGAGCAAGTGCCCCTCAGAGGCGGCGTTGGCGATTGCGGTGAAATCAGGTTGAGTGGCAGGCCAGGTGAAAGTCTTAGAAAATGGCGTCGAGGCGCCCTCAACAACCTTCTGAAAGAAGGCGTGCAGGAGTTGGTCAACCGACTTCTGCTTAGCATCCATCGTCAAGGTGAATTCCGGCATGACTTGGTAACTGTCGCCCTGTACGTCACCCTGCAACCCTACCCGACTGGCGTGAACCTGTGGAGATTCCCGAAGATTCGGCACAACTGGCAGGACAAAATGCTCGCAATCCAACTCAATGACGTTGGCGGCGTCGGCCGTGGCCGTTCCCTTCACGGTTTGTTCGGCGATACCGTATCGCTTATCTCGATTCGCATAGACATCGATTGTCATTATTGGGCCTCCTTCGCGTAGCCGTCGGCTATAAGTTTTTCAGCCACTTCGGAGTCAACCTCGATGGTCTGCTGTAGTTTTAGCTGTTTGAATTGCTCGACCGAGACTCCATACGCCTCAGCGGCGATGAAGGCCCGCATCAACCCGGCTTTTTCGGTCCCTGTGATTTCCATATCTTACTCCTGCGTATGCCCCACCGTGATCGTCACTGCGACCATGATTGAGCCACCGATTGTGGATGTTTCCTCAAAACTTTGTGTGGTCTGAATTGGGCCAACCGATTCTATTGTGATTTCAGAACGCGGTTGATCGGCTGTGGCCAAATAGATTCTCGCGCGTAATTTGTTCTCGATGGATTCAAGCAGTCGGGCCTGTTTCATTTCGTCCTGCCAGCCACCGACGTAATCCGTGTGGACACGAATACCGAATACCAATGCATGCTTCGCGTAATTGTCCCCCGATCCAACGCCCATTGATCCTGGGACTGTGGCCGCGCTGTCCAGCCCTATTGTGATTGCATTCGGAACCAACCCGGCGACAAGGTGATGATCGTGCGCCTCGGCAAAGGTCGGATCGTAGCCGGTCGACATATCTGAAACCAATTCAACCAGCCGGGCATAGAGTAGTTGCCGCGCGGTTTCGATGTACTGTGTTCCCCACACAACAGTCATCAGATACCCCCATTCTGCCGGAGATACCGGACATGGAGAACAATCGCGGCGTCGGCCATTTGTTTGTCGGGGTAATTCACCGATTCAACCGAGCGGAGTTTCAGATCAACGGCGCTGGTGTGATTCGTGTCACAGAACTTTTGGATATCAGAGATCACGTCGTTGATATCTTCCAGCATATCCGCTTTGCTGTCAGTCTTTACAAGCGCGTAGATGTTGACCGTGAGTAGATACTGAGTGTTGGTCGCGTCTTTGACTTCGGGAATCGATTCGCCCACGTCGATCACGTTCAGAGAAGGTGTATCAACTTTTGAAACGTCAAAGACATTTTCCCTGAATCGTTTAATCTTCTTGGCCGCGATCTTGTATGTCGCGTCATTCTCAAAGAACGATTGGAGATTGGTCAGCAGGGAGTCCAGTACGGTTTCTTTTGCGTTCATGCCGCACCCCGCACCGCTCTACGCATGATGTCGATAACTTTGTCGCGTGATTGTTTCCACGCCGGGGCGACATAGGGGCGCTTGGGGATCGTCGTCTTTCCCCCACGTCCAGTCTGCCCGCCAAATTCGTGGATCGCCGCATACACAACGTGCGGCCCAACCCGCACTACCATTCCCTCATCGCTCGGGGTCGTATTCACCCGGTCGCGCAACTGTTGGGTGAGTCCTATTCCGGGGTATGGATTTGATGGTGTCCTGCGGCCAGAGAGATTCTTTTTAATCTGCGCCTCGACAACGAAACCCGCTCGCAACAATCCCTTCTTCGCGCGCGGGAGCGTGTCTTTGAGGAAGTTCGTAAACTTCACCACGCGAGTAGAGTCATCCCACTGTACTGTCAGGTTAGCCAATAGCAACCACCTTGTACCCGTCGAGGATTGCTTTCAGGTCGGGCGGAATCTTGTTGAGGTCATAACTGATATTGTGGGTGTCGAAAGATTCAGACGAAACGCCCTCTTGCTTGTCGATCAGCTTTTTCATTGTGCGAAACACAAGTTGAGCGCACGCGTAAGCAAGATCACCCGGCAGATTAGCTCTCGAATAGCCGTAGAGATACGTTAGGCGGTAGTTGCGCTTACCATCGTAGAAGTAGGCGCTATTCGTGAAGTAAAGAAGGCCGGTTTCAGCGATGTACGTCCAATTCGTCACCGTCTGCCAGGCCGAACCGTCATACCACTCAAGAACTGGTGCGGTTGTTGCCACAATAGGTTTATTGCGGACATACAACTCACACCGGCCATTTCCATCCAGTAGCTCCACTGTTGCCGCAGTCGGCGTGATGAACGTGCGCCCGCAATACCGAGAGATTAACGCTGAGGCCGCGTCAATATGTGCCTCAATCGGGCCGTTCTCGTCGGCGGTTTCATCCGCAGGCACGCCAGTGAACGCCTTGTACCGCGCAACGTCTATGAGTGAAGTCGAGAGAACGTCGCTCATTTGTTGCTCTTAGGTGCCCGTTCAGCTTTGTTTTTCGGCGGCGCTTCGGCCGACTTCAATTCGGCAGCAGCCGTGAAGTGCTGTGGAAACGTCGCAAGCAGGTATTCACCCCGCTTGTCGTCGACTTCCAGTGTGGCGCCGTCGGTAAATTCCTCGTAAGAGTCAAACCCTGCCGAGGCGGTAAATTTCAGTTTCATCAATCATCCCTTTCAGTTTAAGAGCGACGGGCGAGTGACACCCGCCGCCCCACCCAATGCACGAAAGGCGAGTCTTAAACGCTCCGCTTGTTCCAAACCAAGAGGATTTGGTTATTAGCAGTGCTCGTGCTCGATGTTTGGATGTTCCCGTCGGACGTGATCGAGACCTCCGAGGTCAAGTCCGCGAATGTCGCAATCGACGCCTTAGTGGTGAACACGCCGGCGAACAGGATTTGGTCGACGGTCTTAATACCGGTGACCGCGATGTTGGTTGTGGCGGTTGTGCCATCCAATACGCTAAACTGGAGGCAAATCCGCTCGACCGCTTTGGTCATTCCGCTCATGTTTCGTACTCCTTATTCAAAGTTCTCATTTCCATTTCAGTGGGCCGACGGCGTTACCCGTCGACCCTATTCACCTCAAGCAGGGATGTTGTACACAACCCACACCGGCGTTTGAGCCGAGGGCGCCAGTCTCTGGAAGGACTCGCGCTTGGTCGATACCAAGAGCACGCCCTGAGTCGAGATGTCTTTGGCAACCTCGACCGTGATCTGGCGGCGCTGTCCACGCTTGAAGGCATCCTTGCGGACACCAATCGCAGTGGTGAAGGTCGAATATGTCACGCCGTCGGTGTACAGACCAGTCGCGGCCTGATTCTCGTCGATGCCCGAAGTGACAACCACCTCGCAACCATCAAACGGCAGATTCAGGTTGCCGGTCTTCCACGTTCCCGCCATCAGGTAGTAGAGTTGACCCTGAGTCTGTTCGGTGAAAGAGAGCATCTGGAAGTAGGTGCGGGGCGAGACGATGTACGCGAACTTCGCCGGGTCGATCCCGAGGACACCACATTTCTGGCGGGCATACCGCAAGTCCTGTGCGACAAAGGTAGCGGCCGCGTTACCAACTCCCGCAGAAGTCGACTGAGCGTCGGATTTGTACGAAGCGGCGAGGGCGATCTTGCGAAGACCCTTCTCGTAGGTTTCAGGCGAGGTCGAGGCCCAGCGAGTGGCCGAGGCGTTGTCCTGGTGGGTCGCGGTGTCGTCGGCATTGATAATTCGGGAGTCGTCGGCCAGCGCGTGAGCAATCGCGTGATCGCCACGGATGGTTTCGAGAATCCCGATGATCGAATCTTCCATGAGCACGGGGTCCATGAGCGTGGCGGCGGCAAACAATTCAGCCGTGAAGGTGATCTTGTTGGTCGCTCCATCGCTACGGACCAGCGAGTCAGGCGAGTTGGTTGACACGGACGGCGCGCGGTATACCGTCGGCCGGCCGGTCTTGATCGGCCAGATGTACGGGTTCTGCGTCATAGTAAAGGACGGGAAGAGACTGGCCACCTTCGCTTCGAGGTAGATCAGGTCGAAGAGTTCGCCCGAGTACCCGGTCGGCACCCATTCGGTACCAACACCCGACCCGACATACATTGACTTCGAGAATTCCGGGTCGATGTGGGCGGACAGCTCCTGAATGCGCTTGAAAGATTTGGTCTCTTTCATGTTCAACACTTGGCCGTTAGCGCGGTGCATGGCCGAGAGAATGACCAGCACGTCGTTGGCGTCGCGGATTTCCTTGAGTATTTCCGATGTCGCCGAACCGTCTTTCTTGAAAGGCATCTGCATCAAGCGGAATTCCCGCTTTTGTGCATCGCTCCACGGAATTCCATTGTCATCCCGGTAGTCGATCAGACTGCGGATCGACCCACGGAAGTCCGCAACCGGGAGAGCGTCGTGGTCGAGCTTCTTTGCTTTCTCGATCCGGGCCAGCGCCTCAGAATTGGCAAGCATATCCTTGCCGATCTTTTCCGAGAAGGTTGCGAATTCCTGCTTGGTCATAGTGCCCGCGTTGGCCGCCTCTTGTGCATCGATATGCGCTTTGATTGTGCGGCCCTGAGATTCGATCAATCCCGACAGTTCGGTCTTGACCTGAGTCACCAGAGGTTCCACCACTGATTTGACTTCGTTAGGTTCCATTTTCAATCCTCCGTTCCCGTCCCTGCGGGAGATTTGGTTTATTGATTTCAGACTTAATTGCTGTTGTGCAACTTGTTCAAATAGCGCCCCCTGATTGGCGGGCCGATTGACGACGGAGATTTCCGCCAGCTTGAGTTTGAGAATGCGGTTCGGCTTCCCATCACCGCTGTTGTCTTCGTATTTGAGAATCCAAAAGCCGATTGAGAACGATTTCAGTATTCCGAAATCGATCAGCGACTTGACATCCTGCCCCTCGACGGTATCAGCGAGTGCGACGCGCACCCACAGACCCTTTGCATCAATAGAGAAATCGATCACCTTGCCGATTGGCTTATCACCCCAACGATGACCAAAGAGGATGATCGGGAACTTCATGTACTCCGACATGGCCTCCCGAAATGCTTCCGGCTCGACTATGTCGTTGTAAGAGTCAACCTCGTTTGTCGAGGCATACCCTTCGAGGTAGCCGATTGCGCCGTCTTCTTTGATCCCCGGAAGTTCAGAGAGACAAACGAAATCGGGCGTGGCCTGCCGATGTATTAAAGTTTTGATATTCGAGTCCGTAACTTTTCCCTGTGGCATCCTATCTCCTTACACCACGGCGATTATCGTACAATGACAATTAATCACGTTGCCCGCCGATCCATCCGGCGATCCGGGATACATCAGCGGTTCACCGTCCACAATAAACGCCTCGTCTATTCCAACAATTTGACCGTCGAGTCCTTCGATCAATTCATGTCGCGGATATTTCGCGCCCGGAGCCGTGAGCCATTCTTTCTTCTCAACTCCCGCCTCACGATACCCCTCAATCGAAGCACCGTTGACAGCGCCGTTCATTTCTGTGATTGCGATTCGCTTGGATCGATCAGCGGAGAATTCCGAGAACTTATCTTCAAGTGAATTCTGAATTTCTTTGATCGACCATCCGTTGTCGTATGCTTCTTGAAGGATCGCCCGAACATCCTCATAGGACTTGTCGTTGATCCCGACAATGCGATTTGAAAACTCATTGAGCATCGTCTGGACACGGGGATTGTTGACGTTGAATTCCAGGTCGAGGCCGATTTGGTCGATTGCCGCCTGCCCGGACTTCTTGGCAACAAGCTCCATGAACGGAGAGACCTTCTTGCGGAGTGCCTCGTTTTCTTTCTGCTTGTCGAATATCTTTGAAGCATCATCGGACGCGCCGAGTTTATAGAGATTCGCGTAGAGTAGCGAAGCGATCACGTCACCCTTTGGCGTGGCGATTGTTTTCAGGCCGTCGAGTACCCGGTCAAGTTGCTCGTCAAAAAATCCCCTCATAAGCTTCTGCATCTGTTTTTCGTAGCGGAGTACGGTCGCTTCGTGGGACTTCCACACCATCAACCGAGCGTCACCACGCCGAGAGCGGATAAAGATGTCGGACGGCTCGTCAAGTTCCTGTTTGGCAGACTTGGCCGGTTGATCTTGACTAAAAGCAGAAACCGGCGCCTGCTGTAATTCATCCCCGCCAACTATCGGCTCCCAACCGAGCTTTTCCCGTGCTTCGTTGGGAGTGATGACGCCGGACTTCTTGAGGTTGGCTAACCGCGTGGCCTTCTCGTTCTCGTCTTCCTGTAAGGCAGTTATCTGAGTAACATCGGCGGCGACCCGGAGACCCGGCCACCAGTATTCAACTAACTGAGTATTGATCGCGCCCAAGACAATGCGCTGTAGGGGTAGGATTGTATGTTGCCAGAATATCTTTATTTGCTCTTTGGAGTTTGCGTAGTTCGCATACTCGAAGATTCCAGCGAGGACCGGCGGACAACCGAACACTGCAAGGATCGTTTCGCGCGGCGTCTTTGAGAGTAAGTCGGAAACAAGTTTGTCGATCGTCGGGGTAACGTCGTGGACTTTTGCACCGAGACCGAGCACGGCAGTTCCACCACCATTATCGCCACCGTGCAATTTCGTCCAGCGTAGCCGGATTTGTTCGGCCTGCTCAGGACTCAACTCCTGATCGGATTCGAGAGCGACAGACGGGAGAGCGCCGTTTTTGAAGTAGCGCCCAATGTGCCGCTTGTAGTAGTAGTCGATTCTGAAATCATCCTGTAGTGGGGCCATCGGATTAGCGCCGGCCATCGGCCCACCAGAGTATGGGAGCGAGATTGAGACAACTTGTTCAGGCGGATATATCTTTCGATATGGCCCAAGATTCACGTCATAGGCAGAGGCATACCGATCATTCGGGCGGGCGTACAACGGCACCACATACTCGGGCGCGATATCTATGAGCGTTTTGTCTTCCGTCTCATAAACCAAATTCCCCCGACCAGACTGACCCGCGAGCATCAGTCGCCAAATCAGAATATCGCCCTAATCATGCTCATTCGGTCGCGCCATCAACTCAGCCAGCGGCCCAGCTGTGATCCCCACCCACGTCGGCTCAGAGTTTACCGTCTTCTGGCGCTGTGCAACTATCGGGGCTTCGGAGATTGTCTTTCCAATGGTGTTGATAGCGACATACGCCCAAGCGTTTTGTTCGGGCCGGGAAATAGTTATATCAGCCAGCCCACCCGGTTCGCCAAAGTTATCCAGCCAACCGAGTTGACCGATCCATGCACCCTTAGCTTTTTCAACAGCTTGAGTCGCGGCGGTTTCGACTAACGCATTGAGCTTTTTGTCCGTGAGTATCTTCATCCTGCGAGTATCATGTTGCCTGCGTTATGGATTCTCGCGGCGATCCGCGCGTAGTTTGAGGCGTGGAAGAAGTGGTCCTCACCCTTCGTCCACACGTACCGAAAAGTCCCGTCCGGTCGGTCTTCCCGCACGCGAGTGGGCACTTTCATCTGTCGAGCGAACACCCCACCCTCGATTGCTTGGTAATGTGCCGGGAGAACCATTAGCCCATTTTGGTAATCAGCCAGGAGACCGTCGAGCGATTCGGTGCGGTTGACCGAGACCGCTTTCTCAACCCAATCGACGTGCATATCCTTGTGGCTGGTTTTCTTACCGGCAACGAGTTTGTCTGAGAGATTGTAGCGACACAGATACCAGCCAGACCGACCCCTCACGAATTCTCTTGGCGCATGAATCTCCGGGCCAGCGTCCAATACTCCCACGGTCGCACCGTGAGCATCAGCACACCGGGCCAGATCGGCATAGTCCGAACACACACCCGCAAATACCTGCCATAGCTTACCATCGCGCACCTCGTAAATGATCGTGTGCAGTCCAAGTCCAATGTCAGCACCGCACACCCGGGTACCGTTCGGCGCCATCGGGAGCCACGCGGGATCAACACAACCAGCCAATGTCGCCTCAGTAATCTTCACGCCCGACGCCTCGAAGGTCTCTCCGAGGATGTTATTGTAGAATCTCTGTAGGGCAGTCATGTTTGACTGAGCGGCGATCCACTCAACAAACAGATCACGAATAACAGGTAGACCAGTACGCGAGTCAGCAAACAGTCGTGAGAGTTGATACCCCGCAATTTTCGAGGCGGGATTCTCGGCCCGCCACTCTCCCTCGCCGCACCGATTGAACGGCTCTGAGCAATGGGAGCAAATAGGGCAAGCGTCACCGTCTTCCCGGCTGTCACGGAGAATCGGTCGGCCATTTGCCCCTTGTTCGATAAAATGAGTGAACCAATCGAGGCGTTGGAATTCTCCGCACTTATCACACTTGGTCCACCAGTAGTTTTTATTTGAGTCTGCAAACTTGGCGTCAATGCCGTAGCCACCGATTGTGGGGTTGCCCAGGATTCGGACGATTGGCCGGCTAGCCGCGCCCAAGCGATCCCGCGCATAGACAAGATTTTGCTGGTCGCATTGATCGTTCTCGTCGATGATTAAGGCGCCAACTGGGATCTCAAAGAAGTTCCTCACCTGATTCGACCCGGCGAATTTCCATGTCGAGCCAAACAGGGTCTTCATCCCACGGGCTTGGATATCTTTTTTGTGCGACCCAACCGACTCACAATTCGCAGAGTACCATGGCACCCGGTTTATCAACTTGTCCACACGGTTAGCCACAAACTCATTGCGCCAACGGTCTGTCGGGAGAACGTAAAGACCAGGCACCCCCTGCATGGCCAGCGAGAACATCTCGCAAAGCATGAACTCGGTGGCGCCGATCTGTGACGCTTTTTTCAGGATGATCGTGTCGGAGTGATCGACAAACGGATTAGCCCACCACGGCCTTTGAGACAAAGATTCAAGCGGCTCCCCGTTTGTGGCGCGGTGATGGTAAACACCAAACGCCAAACGCGGCTCAGTAATCAGAACGTGCGGATACAGCCCGACAACATCAACCGCCGAAACCGGAACTGTTGACTGCTGTGCGGAGCGATCCACGGATTCGATTGCTGTCATTGTCCGACACCCGATCTGTGAAGAACTGCTGGAGACTAAAGCCAGCGCCAGCAGTAGGGGTCTCATTGACACGTTTGAGCGCCTCTATGTTTTCAAGTATGCGTATCGATAAGTCTTTGTCGTGTTGTTCCTTGACGTGGTACATAAGCGTATTGAACGCCTCGACCGCGAGTAGGGACATGGCAGATTGAAAGCCGGTCTTGAGTAGTTCGCCCGTGGGATCGACGAATGCTTTGAGCTTAGCCCGCCGCTCACGCAACGCCCGCGCACTGATCCCCAACTTGTCAGCTGAGATATCCGGCGGAACCTCTTTGACGATATCTGTCCAGACCAGAAAGTCTACCCGCTCGGAGTCGGCCTTCGTCTGATCCTTCGGTCTGCCGTTTTTGGGAACTTTGGCGGTAGTTTTACCTGCCATCAGGCACCCCCACCAAAAGATAAGCCCCGCCCTGAATTTTCATCCAAGACGGGGTGAGGGGGTACTATACTGGTCACGCCATATTGAACACAATCAATTATGGCGAGTGTATCACACGTCTTTCACACGCGTATCACATGGCTACACAGTTGGGGGCTTAGAAAAGGCATCGGCGATCTTGATTTCAGCCCGGATGCCATTAAGCAGTATGTCCTGAAAATGCAGAGACAGCCCGCGGCCAAGCCGGGCCTCAGCCAAATACATATCGTCGGTCCATAGCCGCTCCCGCTCTTCCCGGCGCTCGACCCCCTCTTTTTCGATAATAGTAATCAGCTTGTCGACTTGGCGTTGGTACTTTCGGCGAGAGACAAACGGCCAGTTCATATCCCCGCCGCCTGTAGTTTTCTGCAATGCTTTGCCACTGGCTCCGTTATCCGGTGATCTGGGATCAGCGCCAGTTGCTTGTGGTTGAAAAATATCCGCTTTGGCTCCACGGCCAGTTTAACCAGCCCCGATCTATTTGTGATGAAGATCAGGCCCGACTCTTTTCTGAGCCGGTAGAGATAGCGACACCACAGACCCGACCCGCCGTCCAGTTCCAGTCCGGCCACTGAACCGTCAGGACTTATTGTCCGAGCAATGGCGATCTGGACAAGATAGCGAAACATTTCAGCCGTCAGCCAGCGCTCTTCTTTCCCGACGTAGATTCGGCGGCGGTCAACGGACTTCTCGCTCGGCGCTCCATCTAAGACAAGTATCGAATCTTCCATGATTCGCGGTCTCCCTACTTCCCTTCAATTTGTAGTTTATCAATCGTCTCGGTTATCGAGTGATGGTGCCCCAATTCAAAAACCCCCAACTTCCCAAGACACGGGATCAGTCCACACGGTTTTGGTTTTCTCAGTAGGAATCCGTATGGGCCGAAGAACCATTGGGAATCCGATGCGATCACGCAGTCAACTATTTCCACCGTTCCAACAACCCCGCCCCTCGGCAACTCCCTCGGATTACACCGGAAGATCACGCCGCGCTCAATAGCAAACGCCACCCCGTCATAATCCATTGTCTTGCTGGCATGGATAGCAATTCTGCCGCGAAACTTCGTGGGCCAATTCCTATTCTCGATGTCTTTCCCTTGTGTCAGGATTAGCCATGCCCACGGTTGTCGAATTGAAATCGCTTTCATTTACATCCCATCCCTTCCAACTTATCCTCGATTTTTCGTTTCTCAGTCTCCCACCGCTCTCTCAATGCGCGGCAGGCGGTCACCTGCTTATCTGCCCGATCTTTGGTAGCGAGAGATAGAGCTTAATGCTGTCGCCTTCAATCACCGGGTCGGGCATTTTGACGTAGGCCGTTTGGAATATCGGGCCTTCGTCCTGCATCACGCCATGATTCACGTTGATTCGGAATTGTGCGGAATCACACCAATCCCCCAGTTCTTCCCAAGAACCCGGCGCGGGCACCTTCACTATCGGCGGCTTGGAATTACAGCCGATCAGTAACAACAAGATCATTAACGCGATGCGTCGCACCCAAGACCTCCCTTCGGTATCAGATATATATCAACGCTTGGCTCACAAATCGCCTCAATATCCAATGAATCCATGTGGGCGACATAGAATCTTCGGTACAGTTCCATGCGTTCATATACCCGCATGATTTGTCGATTCGCGCAATCTATTCTTGTGTACTCAGAATTCTGTGAGCATCCGCCCCACAGTGCTATCACAATCAAAAGGGCAAGGGGTTTCATGGCTATTCTGAGCATTGGTTCTCCAGTATTGTTAGTCCCGATTTTGTTGTTCCGCATCGCCGCCATCCCGCCCGAAGAAAGCAATAACCGGGATTTGTTGATTTGATTTTTTCCGCATTGACGAAGGTATAATGCCTGCTATCAGGCCACAGTGCAAAAGCAACCGCGTCCGCTTGTCGAATGAGTTCTGAGCTTTGGATTGGCGACTCGTTTCTGAAAATGGCACAGTTGACTCCGGTTTGTCCAGAATCGTCTTTGAACTTTCGCCAGACAAACATTGCTTTGGCATCGAATGTCCTCAGTACAACCTTTTCGCCGGGGCCACAGAATAACTTGACGGCCCGGCCATCGGCATATTTACGATTAGAGTAGTGTCGCCTAAAGAGTTCCAGACAGTATTCGTCGCCATCTTTTGTCATCCACCAGAACTTAGGCATAGTCCCCCGCCCTTCGCGGTCAGTTTGATTGGCTTAGATAGGATCATGGCTTGGCTCCTACCACCTAATCGGCCAAGGATCAATCGCAAGCATCACCGCCACGAATGTGATGATCGCGCCGACAACCATCCCGACTAAGAACTCCCAGAGGCCAAAGTGGAATATCAGCCAGCCAGCGATCACACAAACAATTCCGAGTATGAACATTTTCATCCCTCACTCCTTCCCCCCGCTCTTCGCGGTCAGTTTGGACTTAGATAGGATCATGGCTACCACCACTCCTTCCAAACGATTTCATGTTGTCCCTCACCGTGACAGGTGGGGCAGGGCGGGTCGATTCGACTTCTCTCGCCGCCCATAAAGACTTCTTGCGATGCTCTCCCACCTTTATTTCTATTCCCGTGACACTCCCAACAGGTGAGCCTATCCCCCTTCGCTACTATGTCTGTGCAGTGGGCCAATAGGATCAAGTCTCGGTGACTGTACAGATCACAATCTACCCCGTCTGCATAAGAGAATTGAAACCCCGCGTGATAATAATTGTACTTGGAATATTTCTGTACCCACCGCACAACCATAAACGGGCTACCGTCCGTGCGCACCCCCTTGAACACATCTCCCTCAACCACCGCCCTCTCCCCGCCGTCAATCGTCTTAGCCGTGAGGCCAAATAGGGGCTGGAACCAATCCGCGCCGCAATGTTTCCAGCCGTTCTTTTCCAGAAGACCGTTGACGAATACTTGGTACCTCGGCTCAATCTGAATCGGCCACAGCCGCTCATTCGCCATTGTTGGTTTCGGTAGAATTATTGTACTCACTTGTCACACCTCTTTCGTTTTCACGCCGCGAGACTGAAGTTTCCCGCATTTCTCGCAGATGCGATCCTGTGTCCGATAAGTAGACTGATAGTCTCGGTCGGTAAGAAGACTCCCTCGCGTGACAATGGCTTCTCTCGGCGTGAGTGCCCAATAGTTAGGGTGGCCGATAAAACGCGATATCCCGCAAATCTGCTACGGCGATTCAATCTGTCGACTCGCGCATTGACAATATCTTTGATGCGATTGAACGAATATGGCACAATATGCTGAGTGCGCTTGCAATCATCGGTGCGCCAGAATCTCTGTATCACCCATCCCTCAATCTTCACTTTGTCCCCCGAACGTAGCGAGAGACGCGGTGCTTTGCTGAACTACCGACCTCAACCTCACGCCGATAGTTGATCGCGTCATTCATATTGTCGAAATGCTTGTTGGCAACGAAACATGGCTTCCAATTCTGCCCGTCAAATAGCTCCACAACCCACACAACCGCCTTACTTGCCATGACGCGCCTCCGTTTCGCTGTGTTCTCTAACCTCTTTTGGTATTAGTAGACCACAATCTGGACAGTGTTTGAATTTATCGGGATAACTCCAACGCCCGCCACAGGCAGTAACCCATTCTTTGCGGCGTCCATCCCAAGTCCACTCACATTCCTTCGCCACGCCCGACAGCGCGGAGCGGGATGCCTTATACAATGCGACCCAATCGGGAGAATCTCCGCCACTATCACAATAAACCCTCGGATTCTTGAAGTGGTGTCTTAATGCTTTGAGTGTCGCGTTGGCGGACTCACGACTAAAAAACGGGCCGGTTATCATGGAGCATACATAACCAATGTCCCTTGTCGAAAACATTTGCTTGGGGTCAACGATGTACCAGACGGGATATGCGGTCGCTTCATTGTCCTTAGCGGACGCCACCTTGCTAATCGCCCCCACCAAGTCACTCGACGGGGTGGGGTGGAGTCTCACTATCTCCGTCTGATACTCTACACAGTCATTGGCGCGTTGCTCGGCTGTCTGCTTCCATGTAGCTACCTCGGCTGTCAAGGTGTCGATAC
>JBGAWZ010000392.1:0-2791 GCA_044227335.1 Candidatus Zixiibacteriota bacterium
GATGCATCACTTCTGTGCCGAAGCCGCTGATCATGTAGCCAACTTCGGGTAGTGCACCGATATCAGCGCGGAAGGGAGGAAAGAAGTCGCCACCCCAACCGTAATACTTGCGGAGTCGCGCGGTATCAACCGAGATATCCGGCCACAGTGTCGTATTAAGTGAAGACGTACCGATGAAGTCTTCCACACGCAACGACGGCTCCTTGATGATATAGAACCAGCTCCAACCAGAATGCTGATACGCCTCCGAGCCGAAATAGTAAGTGTAGTTTCGCGTAAAGTTGGTGTTGTCTTTCGGCCAGTTGCCGGAAAGCGGGGTCATATATTCCGGTGGTTTGGCCTCGTCACCGGCAATCATCGAGCGCCCGCACATCCAGACGCTTACGCCTGCATCCAAAGCGGTGAACACTCGGCTACGCACATCCGGGGTGTTAAACACACCCTTAATCACGTCGTCGCTGACTACGATAACCATCTTGTGACTCAGGAGTTGCGCAAGCGTAAGAACGTTTCCTGAACTTTGACTGATTATATGATAGTCACGCGTCAAATCCCAGTCGGTGTCGCCCGGTCGCCAGGCGTGGAAGGTCGAATCCCAGTAGGTCTTTGCTCTCGCAAGATTTCTCGGATTGATCTCATAGGAAATCATCGCATCGGCAACCAACAACGTGTGTTCATACTTTGGCGCAACAACGGAGAATGAGACAAAGGCGGGAGCGACATCCGGTCCTCTGGCATCATCCCGTGCTCTGGCCCAGAAGAGGAAACGGCCCTGCTGGGTATTCGCACTCGGGCGCGCCCGGAAAACGTCGTAGATCGAATCCCGCAGATTGCTGACCCAACCGGTGACCCCAGTCTTGGAGCTATCAGCGATCAGGTTGTAGTCGGGGTTATTTATGAAAGTCGGGTCTTCGACGTTGAAGATTGTGTCAAGATGACCATAGAGATTCGCCACTGTGATGGTATCAACTACAATGGTGTCGCACTGTACGAAGACACCCTCAGGATAGTAGGCAGTGTCGCAAAATTCTAGCGTGTCATTAAATTGATCGAATGGTTTAACTATAAAAGTTCGGGCGTCATTAGTTACATACACGACTCGACGGAAATTTTGCTCCATCGTCTTAAAAGTAGCGGAGTCAAAGGGCCCGTACAGGCGCCACTGGAACTCAAATGGCGGCGGTTCGGTCGGGTAGTCTAGAATGTCATAGCCTGCCCACATCATGCGAATGCCGGTTGCTATTCCACCCGGGACGACGGCGTCGATGTACGGTGTCTTGGTTGAATCGAAGCCGAGAATGCGGGTATTCGGAGGATTATTATTGCGGACAAATCGGCGATAGGCGACTCCCGACATCATGCCCCGGTCGTCGATTGCCTGTACAAATACATACTGCGGTACGTACACCCGCACCGGGTCGGAAAGCTCGGCAACCAGCGGTACCACCACACCGGTCTGCGGCTGACCATTCTGCGGATCGACGGTAAGATATTTCCAAACTGAATCCGGAGCAGTCCCAGTCAGGTATGTGATGTACTCCGCCAAGTATGACGGATCCGGCTCAGCCGGCGGCGGAAGACCGATAGTGCTGTCGCGCCCAATAGCGTTCATCATCGTGGTTTGCCGTATGACACGATAGCGGAACTGAACAACCTGGCCGTCGCGATCCTGTCCGACCCAATGAACCAGAGGATTCGTGGAAAATTGCTGATCTTGCGGCGGGACGTTGGCAAACCAGACCAGTGGGGCTTGGTTGTCGACTCTGGTGCCTTCGACCTTCTTGCATCCGCCGACCATCACCGACAACAACGATCCGACCGCGACGGCTCCAATGGCCGCCAGGCGAAAATTGCGCCGGCTAAAAGCAAATGTATTCATTGTCTTCCTGATTCCTTCCATTAGAACGAAACACCGAGCGTGAACCGATGGACTTCAGTCAGAATTCCAAAATCCTGGTACGCGTAGTCGAATTTGAGTTCGCCCTGTTGTGCAAACGGCAGTCGGAAACCGGCGCCGAAAGTAAGTCCATCCAAGTCGTAGTTCAAACGCTCGCCCACTCTGAGGACAAGGCGATCCTTGAACGTGTATTCCAGGCCGGCATTGTATTTTTCAAGATTGTCCGACGGATGCGAACCGTCAGCGGCAAACGTCAGGTAATGATCCCCTTTTTCAAGAAGATTGAAAGCACCGCCAAACTTGAAGTTGATCGGGAGTGGAGCCGCCTTCTGAATGAACTTGACGTCGGGTCCGAAATTGGTGATCACCATGGCGAGCTTGAAGCCGCGGTAGCCGCTATCATACATTGTGCCGACATCCGCCGCCCAACCGTTGGCGGTGAAATCGTGATACCACATTCCGATATACCGCATGGTGACGCCGACCGAGAATCGATCGGTCAGATACCGTCCGTAGGCGGCAGAAAGAGCCAGATGGTCGGCGTAAAAGGTCCGGCCGGTTCCATTCAATCCGCCGCCAACCACACCATTATTGTAATCTGTTTCAGTGATTCCACCGGAGGTCAGGTAGTTGGCTCCAATACCGAGCACACCGCCGATCGATTCAAGTGGAATGCCTACTCCAACAAATCCGTACTGCACATCGGCGGACATTTGAATGTACGAGGTCATGAATTCCTTGCCCAAAAGTGATGTGAGTCCGGCCGGGTTGTAGTAGATGGAAGAAACATCGTTTACAACGGCCGTGTAGGCCTCGGCCATGCCCATTGCTCGGGCCGACACGCCTATCTCAAGAAACTGTGCGCCGGTCGTGCCGACTTTCGCCTGACCAAAG
>JBGAWZ010000016.1:0-12773 GCA_044227335.1 Candidatus Zixiibacteriota bacterium
ATCTGCTTGTCGGCCACATTGGCGTTGGCATAGCCGGTAATTCCCTCCGGCAAGAACGTCGGGTCAAAAGTCGCCGAATCAAATGTCAGTACCGACGGATCATACTTGAGTGGGATAATCGCGGCCGATATTTTCTGGTCGTTTCCCGAAAGTCGGACGGTGAGCGTGACCGCCTGCCCCGGCATTGCCGACGCGGAATCGACCGTCACCATTGCCGCATAAGGCGGCGTAGTTGGTCCGGCTAGCACAGCGCCAGCCATCACCAGTATCATCGAAATCTTGAGCAGAAGTTTCATCGTACAACCCTTTCCTCTTAAGACCGATCGTTTGCTCTTTCCTCTTATTGGCGGGCCTCTTTACTCCCGCCATACCCCTCTTGTGCAAACGGTATGCCGTATGCCGACCATTGCAACCACCTGCGAACCGGCCGACCTTGACGCGCGTATCCGTATGAAAACCTTAAACTTACTGAGAATGCTCATCTGTTAACCAGCGGGAACAATGTGTAGTAGTGCAGAGCAGTACATGCATTTGACTGCCCATCGCTATCCTAAAACAAAAGTAGCCCCGAAGGGCTACTCTGTCAACAGAACTTTGATCGTCATCTTGCAGATGCGCAAGTTGACCGCACAAAACAACTGTGTGATCAATCTGTTTTTACGTTCACAAACTGCGTCTTCCCGTCACGCCAGACAAAGAAGACCACTTCGGACGGCTTTTTCTTTTCGACTTCGTCCATCGCGACTTTGGCGTCATCGATCTTGCTGACGGATGTCGTTCCGATCTTCTGTACAATGTCGCCGAGCATAAGTCCGCCAACCATCGCCAATCCACCTGATTTGAGATTGGAAATAACTACCCCGGTAAGGGTGCTGTCGGTGATGTTGTTCGAAATGAAATCAGCCAGCACCATATCGCGCACCTTGAATTCCAGTTTCTTATTTTCGTACTCGGGAGATTCCGAGGCACTCATCGGCGCCTGCGCAATGGTCACCGACACTGTCAAGGGCGTCGGTGCCTGGCCGTCAACGGGCCGATAAACCCCAAATTCCACCTGAGTCCCCGGGGCAAGCTCTGAAATCATCCGTTGAAATATCGAAACCCGCTCTTCTTTATCCACCAGAACTGGGACACTATTGACCGACGAAATAATGTCGCCGATCTGAAGTCCGGCTCGCGAGGCCGGAGAACTGCGCATAACTTCGTTGACAATGATCCCTTTGGAGACTGGAATCTTCAGGTAGTCGGCGATTTCCGGCGTGAGCGCCTGCAAACTAATTCCCAACCACGAACGATCGGCTTTCCCTCGGCGCGGCGGATTGGCCGCCAATCGGGCGAGTCGTTCGCCGGTGATCACCCCCATCAGCGGATAATCGCTGGCGTTCATTCCCTGCAACATACCACCGGCATCGCTCGACGATGCCGAGGGATCTGGTAGCGATCCTACCACACCAACTGGCGTGTAGGTACGATCAAACAAGACTGACATCGCCTGCGCAGAACTGAGCCCCATCGTCAGCGTGAATTTCTCGGGCGTCTCTATCTGCGCCGCAATCATACCCACATCAGCCGCAAGCGGCGGATTGGCAAACTCCGGCAGTAGCATGTAAAGCCCCAGCCACGACCCGATCACAAACTGCGGATTGGTCGCGAACTTGACCGGCGTAAACTTCTCTCCGTTTGCCGCTTTGAGTTGACCAAATCCGATATGGGTAAACCGATCTACTCCCAAAAACTCACCGCTGAACTCACGGCCATCAAGCATCCGTGCGGTCAGCCGGGTGGGGCGTATCTTCATCGTGATATTGGAGAGCGTCGGCACTGTCTCATCTGACAAACCCTCGCCGTCGAAGATAATCAATCCGCTCTCATCAATAATTGTCCCCAAGAGGCGCATCTTCTGCTCTTCAGTCTGTGATCCGAACGAGAGCTCCACGCGAATATCAACAATGACCGTAAACTGCCTCACCTGTTTTTCAATCTTGGCAAAATCAAACGCCGGCGGATCAATCGTCGCGCCAATTGAAGACACCGCCAGAAGTAATACCGAGGCGATCAGTAAGATTCTCTGTCGCATGTTATTGATCCTCCCCGGATTTGATAATTTCGATCACCCCGAATCGCTCCGCTGTTCCTCGGCGAAAGGCAATAAGCGTTTTGGAACGGTCACTCGCCTGCATCTTGTCGTAGATAGAAGTCAATTCGGCTACCGACGTTACCGGCGAATTATCTGCTTTGATAATGACATCGCCTCTCCTCAGCCCGGCATTGTCGGCCGGACCAACATCACGGACACCCGCGACAAACACTCCCAGCGTATCTCTTAATTGATATTCAATCTGCATATTTCGAGTAATCGTCCGGGCGGTGAATCCCCAGGCCGAAACTTCCGATGCCTCTCCCTGAAGATCACCCAGCAAGCGAGTAACAACGGAGACAGGCACCGTCTGGCTTTGACGGTTTACCGATAGCTGGAGTGATGTCCCTGGTGGATAGGTCGCAATCTTTTTGTAAAACGACGGCAATTCTTCGACATATCGACCCGACACTGTCTGACCGTCGATGCTCTGAATCAGATCCCCCGCCTGAAGTCCCGCCAATTCCGACGGCGATCCGGGATCGACCGACGCAACCAGCACACCGACATTCGCGTCGGTACCGAAATACCCTTCCAATTCCTGAAGTGCCTGACAATGAACGCCAATCCACGACCGGGTCACATGACCGTCGGTTAGGATCGCCTTGACTGCCTCCTTAGCGATATTGATTGGAATTGAAAATCCGATCGTGTTGGCAAACATCGTCGCGCGTGAGTTGATTCCGATCACCCGGCCGCTTAGATCGACCAGTGGTCCACCGGAATTGCCGGGATTAATCGCGGCGTCAGTCTGAATCCACAAATTGAAATTCCCGGTTTGTTCGCCCGATGGCAACCGCACCTCGGTGCCGAAATAGCGATCCTTGGTCGAAATCACACCGGCCGACACAGTACGCGCCAAGGCCAGCGGCGATCCCATCGCCAGGACATATTGTCCCACCTGAATCGAGTCGGAATTGCCGAACTCGGCCACCGAGATTTTCTTGCCCTTATATTTATCCAGTTGCAACTGAATCACCGCCAGATCAGTCGGCGGATCGCCACCCACATAGGTAGCCGGAATTTCCTCGCGGTCGTTGAGTGTACAGAGTATCCTCACCGCCTTGCCGGCGACATGGTAGTTTGTAAGCACATACCCGCGGGCGTCGAATATGACTCCCGATCCGATCACCGCCTGTTTTTTCAGCTCACCGGTGTTGTAGTCCTTGATCACCGGCTGAATATGTACAAGCGCCGGGAGCACTTTGTCCCGGGCGCGAAAAACCTGATCCTGAAACGAGTCGGCTCGGCTACCGGACCCGGCCAGCACGGTTAGCACCGCCACCAGCCCGATCGCCGCCTTTGACCATAACTTCATGCAATCTCCTCTGTTTCTCTGCCTTTTCGACCGCGCTATATCGCGCACTCAACGCCAGTATAACCCGATGTCGTTGGTGACATCAACAAGTTGTTTCCACATGATTTCTTGTACTCGCAATCGAGAGTTACGCACAAAAAAAACCGCCCCAAAAGAGCGGCTTTTCAGAGTATCAGATTACTCTACTCCCAAGCGATCTTCACCGAACCCATGCCTACTTCGACTCGCACAATCAACCGGTCCTTCGCCGTTTCAAAATTATCTGATTCCCAGACACCATCGTCGACTTCTTTCAAATCGCGTTTGCGAAACTTGACCGATGAAAACCAATTGCTGTCGTCAGATTCAACTCTTACCGGAATATTGGACGGGAGCACGATATCCGCCGATGCGACCCCCACACTGATATCAATCTCGGTCTCCCCATGATATTCACCAGTCAAATCAAGCACCGACGACGCCGCTCCCACGCTACACTTGATTCGATCGGCGTTGGCGTTGCCAAGTTTGAAGATCTTCGCCGAAGATGCCCCAACTTCAATATTGAATCTCCGCATCCGCACCGGGTTGGGTTTGGAGAACGAAATCGAACCTGAGGCCGCTCCAATCTCCAGATCAAGCAGGGTCAGCGGCACACCACCCAGTTCTATGTCCCCCTTGCACGCTCCCAACTCCAGACGCAACTCCGTAGGGAGCTTGTCTGAGAGTGTCAATGCGAGTTCGTTGTCATCGGTATCAACATTCCGGCCATGATGATCGGTTTCAATCGTCAATTCTCCCATTTCTCCCCGCACCCGGTAGTCGACTTCAAGGTCGATCCGGTCCGGATCGTACTCGGCGTCAATTTTGACCGCCTCAGCGATCGGTGCCGGCTCGATATAGAGCCGTCCCGCCGCAAAGGTACATTTGATCTCGAGCCGTTTCGCTCCTTCAAGGGCGACTGTTCGATTGTCGGTTTTCAGCTCCCCCGCCCAGACTGTGGCTGATAGGACCAAAAGTGAAAATACACTCCCCCAGATTGCACGCGCATTCATAGACTACCTCACTCCTGCCGTAAAGTTCGTTGGTATCTATACTGGTCGGAGTGACGCAAAGTTGCGTCATTTTGGGACAGTCGGTCTCAGCTATTGGAATCTTCAGCCGGACGATTCGGCGGTGGTGGCGGAATCGGCGCGGGTGGTTGGCCTGGCACATCAAACGGTGTGGTGCGACGAATCGGCGGCGGAGCCGGCGCCGGAACAGCCGCCTGCTCAGCCGCAAGGCGGTCGCGCAGACTCACATGTGGGCGAAATCCAAAGCGGGTCAATACTGCCGCGCCGATTCCCGCACAAACCGGAAAACACGAAATGATAATCGAGATAACTAACGTAGCGATACCAAATCCGTACGCCACGGGCGAGGTCGAGCCCATCAACAGCGCCACCAAAAGCCACATTCCCATGAACACCAGCAGACCGGTTCCGGCAGTGGCAACCGGGTGATATTCGCCACCCACCGATGCCCTGAGTATTTTCCCGCCGATCAATTTCCCGGTTGTGACTACTCCTAAGCTAATGGCGAACAGATAAGCAAACGGAATAAGAGGAATAAGCAGGACTCCCACCAAAGTGATCGCCAGCAAAACGACCAGTACCGGCAGACCAAACACAAACAAAAGTCCAACCGCCGCCGAGTTGACAGGATACCGGGCCACACACCTGCCGAAATGATCCACCTGGCTCGGAATGAGTGTGAAATCCCCACACGCCGCCATCAGTAAGACGAGCGTCATACCAAAAACGACCCACAGCCCGGCCGTTTCAAATTTCTCCGTGAGCCCTTTGGGAAATTCCAGCGGATCGGTAAGTACTTGTTTCCCCAAGTGAATTGCGCCGCGGCGAAGAGTAATCTCTGGTGCCCGAATGTCGCCGTCGACCTGTCCCCCTTCCGAGACGATCACCGGCCCGCGCACTGACTCGACCGAACCCTTCACCCATCCGCGCACGGTGATTTTGCCGAAGGCGGAAATGTCCCCCTCCACAAATTCATCCTGTCCCACGACAATCGATTTCTCATACGGCTCAAAGCGAATCTCTTCAGTACAGCGGACTTCGACCGGCAACTCGGCGGCTTCTTTTGGTCTGTCACCTGGCAAGCCGGTTTCGCCGCCCCCAACTCCAGTCGTCTTCTCAAATACACCTTTGACAAAGTCATACCGCCAGGCCTGGCCGGTGCTGTCAAGACCATAAACACCGTCAACTGAGAGTGAAATCCGCTGAAACGTGATGTTATCGATTCTTGAGGAGTCATCTGAGGAAGATTGGGAAAACACCGACCCGGCTGAAAACAGCCAACTCGATGCGCAGAAGATAAAAAGCACGAGGACGAATTTCGTCCGGTTCATACACCTTCCTATGTGTCGCGTCAGGCGCTTAAAATTGCGCCACAGTCAGATCGCCGGAGGCGGAGGTCAGCACTATTCTGACACCGCCGTCGCCAAACACGCCGTCCAGGCGGGTTGACGACATCGACGTAATCGCCACCGGCATATCGGTCTTGATCTCACCGGTGCGCGTATTCAATTTAAGTCGGCCCGAGGCCTCCTGAGGAACCGATACCCGGATATTACCCGATTCGGTAGTAACTAGGTAGTCTCGCCGGCTGTCCAGAGTTGTCCTGATATCCACATTACCCGTGGTGGTCGTCAGATCGAGCGCTCCCCGCTCCTGCGAGACGCTGATAGCGGCCGATGACGACTTGATCTTGATGTCTCCCTCGACAAATTCGAGCCCCACCGATCCCTGCATCTGGCGAATCGTCAGATTTCCGATCAGCAGATTTCCCTGCAGTTTCCCGGCACCGTTATCGACCGCGATATTACCCTCGATACTGGTCAGGTTGATGTCCGCCGCTGATGAAGTCAATTGAATATCGTTGCGAAGTTGCTCAAGCGAAATCGTTCCACGGGTCGACGTCAGCACGATCTTCAGCCCTTCCGGAACCGACACCGTCCAGTCAATTTTTCCAAAGGCGGCGTCGTTATTTTTACCAAGCATCTTCTGCCAGAATCCCGGGAGATTTTCAAGTGTCTGTAAATACTTAGTTGTAACCACTAATCGTCCTTCTATCTCAAGCGCCGAAATCTGAATATGATCGGCCAGATCCTGAGCATCCTCAGCCGAAAGCGCATCGAGCCGCTTCACCCCCGAAATCACAATCTCATCTGTCTCGGCCGGAATAACGCGACAATCGCCGTTGATCCAGGTCAAATCGACAGCCGTTAGATTTCCCTTCTCAACACGGCGTTCCACGGGCATGCGAAACTCTTTTGCCCCGACTGCAACGGCCGTCAGGCATATCACTGCCAGCAGGAAACTCAACGAACGATTTACCGACTTCATTGACACAATCATCTTGCTACCTACAGGTGCCGTAACTTCTTTTTCAAAAGCTCCCGGGCCCGGAATATCCGGGCTTTGACCGTTCCGACCGGGACACCTAATAAGTCGGCTATTTCTTCATATGATTTATCATCCTTGTGCCGCAAGACGATAACCTCCCGGTAAGTGGGCGGGAGCGACCCGATCGCCTCGTCGATCCCAATCGCCTGTTCCTTGCGCTCCAAGTCGAGTCCGGGGTGGTACGAGTAGTCGGCAACCTCAAATTCTACCGAGCCGTCCTCAGTCTGAGTCGGCTGATCGAGCGACAGCGCGCTGATTCTCCGCTTGCGCAGGTGGTCGATCGAGGCATTTGCGGCGATTCGATAGAGCCAGGTCGAAAACCGATACTCCGAGCGGTATGAGCCAAGCGATGCAAACGCCTTCATAAATGTTTCCTGCACCAGATCAAGAGCCGCCTCATCGTCACGGACCATCCGATTGATGATATGAAAGATCGACGAGCGATGCTTGTGCATCAACCAGGCATACGCCTTCTGATTCCCGGCAAGGGCTTCGGCGATCTGGGCGTTTTCCTCTTCGTGCACCCGGCGTCTTCCTTTACGATACGACCATACCTACAGGTCGGTTGCAATTGAGCCCGGAATATAACTAACGCCCGCTCCCGAACACTATTTCAATTTCGGGGCCGAAATCGATCAGGAATTGACAAAGTTTTGACGGTAACTTCGGCGGGGATCATGGCTCCGCAGGTCAATGCCATGTTCAAGCCAGCACTTGAGATTGGTCAGAAAGAATGTCCACCCCTGCATGCATCCCGTATGAAGCAGTCTCCCTTTGGGTGAATTCTTCATCCCCGACTGGGTGAGCGAACAGACCGATCCTCCGTTGACTCCCTTGACGCGAACGGAGACTTTCTCGCCGTTGTCACCGAATGGGAATTCGAATCGACTGTGACGCGAAAATGATGTGATCTTCTTTTCGAGCTTGTCACCCGCCAGCCATTCGAGCGCAATCTTGCCGCCCCGGCACGGCTCAATGCCGGCTTTTTCGGGAAACCACTTCACGATTTGACGGTCATCGGTCCACGCATTGAATACTTTGCTCGCCGATGCCTCGACAAAGACGTGCAAGGTGAACTTGGTCCAGTCATACGGTTTCTTGGTTGCCATCTGATTTCCTCCACCATTGGGACATTTCCGCACCACATGAGTGCCCAGTGATTGAATAATACTGATTCCGTCAACCCGCCGCCAGTGGGCGTACGAGGTCCCCGCCCGTCAGATAGATCGGGCACTTTTTCGCAGTAAACAGGTATAATGCACGGGTAGGAGTGGCCGGAAATGCGTGGCGCTTGACAGACGCCCCAACTCCACCTATGCTAACGGCCACTAACTGTAAGGATGACTCGATGAAATTCAGATTGCCGACGATTGTTCAATTGACTACTCTGGTCTTTGCGACCAGCCTCTCATTTACATCGGCGGCTGAAACCGCCAAAAAGCAAACCTCGACCTTCCCTTCCGGCAAAACCAAAGAGGAATGGACCGAAGTACCCGATTCCACCGGCACGCTCCAGCGCCACGGACTCTATTTCTCCTTCTTCGAAAGCGGCCCCAAAGAAATTACCGGTCAGTACATTTTTGGCGCAAAAAACGGCAAATGGGTCACCTACTTTGAAAATGGAACAATCAAAGACTCTACCTGGTGGATCAAAGGCAAGAAACAGGGCGCCTATCTCGAATACTTTGAGAACGGCAAGGTGGCAACCAAAGGTTCATACCGTAACGACAAACCCGATAGTTACTGGGAGTCCTTCTACACTACCGGCGCCCGGCTGAGAGTCTGGAGCTACAAAAACGGCCTATTGGCCGGCTACGATACCGAATTTTATCCCGACGCCAAGATCAAAAGCGAAGGCGGGTATCTCGAAGGAGTAAAGAACGGACGCTGGCGCTTCTACTATGAAAACGGCAAGGAACAGCGGCAGGCTATCTATCGCAACGGTATCGAAGACGGCTGGTTCATGCTCTGGGACTCAACTGGCACACCTCAATACGAGGGGTGGCTCTCGGGCGGTATCCGCGACAGTGTCTGGAAATACTACGACGGCACCGGCAAGGTCATCAGGCAGGAAATCTACCGTCACGGCAAACTTGCCGAAAAAAAATAGTCGATTGACTTCGTGATTGCTACGGGTAGCGCACCGTTACGCGGTGCGATTTACCATCACTCTATGTCCAACCGCCCGATGCAGGGCGCTATCCGCCAGCGCTTGTTCTGCTAGTTCGCCTGAAAAATCTCTGCAAAGAAATCCTTCATCGCTACCCATGACCGCTTGTCCGCCCGCTCATTGTAGGCCGCGCCCGAGGAGGGGTCATTCCCTGCGGTCGGATTAGAAAATGAGTGGACCGCTCCACTGTATTTGACAAGTTCCCAGTCGGTCTTTGCGTCGGTCATTTCTTTTTCAAAGGCGGCCACCTGATCCGCCGGCACAAATGGGTCATCGGCGCCATGCAAAACCAGAACTTTGCATGTGATATTCTTGGCATCGTCGGGACTGGCCGACGCCAACCCACCGTGGAAAGTCACGACTCCCGAAATAGTTGCCCCCGACCTGGCTAACTCAAGCACCCCCGTGCCTCCATAACAATACCCAATAGCCGCAATCTTTGTTGAATCAATTTCCGGGCGACCTTTGAGAAATGCTAGCGCCGCGCCTGCGCGCGAACGGAATAGCGACCGGTCTTTGTAGAATTTCCCAGCCTCAGCCGAGGCCTCGTCGCGATTAGTCGGCCGCACACCCTTGCCGTACATATCCGCGGCGAACGCGACATAACCTAGTTGCGCCAACATCTCACACCGAACCCGGGCGTTGCTCTGCTCTCCTAGTCCCATCCAGTCGTGAATGACCAGCACTCCAGGACGCGGGCCACGCAAAGCGTCGTCGTAGACCAGGTAACCCTGACACACGGTCGCGCCGTCGTTGTATTCAATTGTCTCTTTTTTCAATTCGCACCGTGCCGAACTACTCACTATCAGCAAAGTAGCCACAACAAGCACACTTAAGCGGTGGGTCATTCTTTCCTCCATGACTTCCGGACATTTCCATAAACATAACTCCATCATAACGATAATCAATATACACCCGTACCGGTTTCGGTCAATCTTTGACTGCCGGCTATCACATTTTGCCGCCGGGGGGTTGTGCCATCCGGCACAAAAGTATACATTCTCGCCCGCTATCGCTTTTATGAATCAAACGAAAGGTGCCTATGATAAAAGAACGTAAGCTGGCTATCCCCGCCGGATATGATCCAGGCAAAAATCCGATGGTGACTTCGTTCGCCGCGCAACTGGACGACCAGCTCGAACTCCTCCGCAAGAGTTGTAGCGACCTCGAAGTCCGCCATCTTGAATGGCAACCGCAACCGGGGGTGAATACGATCGGCATGTTGCTGGCTCATCTGGCGGTTGTCGATGTGTGGTGGATACGAATCGCGCCCAATGCGGTGCCGGAATCCGATGCCGATACAATCTTCAAAGAGATCATCGGAATCGGCGGTGACGACGACGGCCTTCCCCTACCGCCGGACGGCAAACACCCCGCCACCTTGTCCGGCAAAACAATGTCTGACTATTTCGCGATGCTCGACAATGCCCGTACAACCACACACAAGGAACTGCACAAATGGCGCGACGCCGACTTGCAGACCACCTACCAACTGCGCGATCGCACAATTTCCCGCGAATGGACAGCTTACCACGTGCTTGAGCATTTCGCCGCTCATTTCGGACAGATTTTACTGCTCAAACATCTCATGCGCGATGCCGGACTCTTGCCCCAGCCGGAAAAGAAATAACCACACTTTACTTTACAGGAGAGGAAAATGAACAAATCAACTTGGAAATCAGCGATCTTCGCGGGTGTCATGTGCGGACTCGCCGCGGTGGCTTTCGCGCAGGACAACTCCAAAGGCGAACCGCAGGGCATGCCCCCGATGGGCCCGCCGGAAGAGATGAAACAGTGCGCCGGCCTTGTCGGTACCTGGGATTGCGTCATGAAAATGCACATGTCGATGGATCCGAACGACACCTCGTGGATGGAAACCAAAGGGGTCGCCACTTACAAATATATTCTTGGCGGTTCCTCCATCGAAATGACCTTCGAATCTGAAATGATGGGCCAGAAGTTCATTGGCGGCGGCTGGATGTTCTACGACCGCGAATCCAAACAGTGGCAACAGTCGTGGGCCGACAACATGAGCGCCCGCCTCAGTCTGTACACCGGCACAAAGGGAACCAACGGCTCGTCGTTTTCAGGCGAAGACAAAATGATGGGTCAAACCTATTTGTCCCGCCTCAGCACTTCAAATGAAACAGCCACTTCGTTTGATTGGAAGGGCGAGCAGTCAATGGACGGCGGCAAGACCTGGTCGACCTGGGCAACCGCCGTGTATACCAAACGCAAATAGCCACCAAGCTCTGATCTGATTTTGACACGGCGCACCCACCGGGTGCGCCGCTTTTCATTCAAGCCACGCCGCGGGCTAGAGCACTCCCGCCGACCTCAGGCAGCCCTCCATACGGCCATACGTCCTCTCAATATCGTGATCCAGCCCTACCGACAACCTGATCATCCCCGGCGAAAGCCCCATTTCCCGTTGCCGATCCTCTGGAATCTCTGAGGACGTGCTGTTACCAGGGGCGCTAAAAAGGGTCTTGAAGTACCCCAAACTGACCGCGAGCAACCCGATCTTTGCTTCCTGCATCGAGATCATCAGTATGTTCGCCCGCTCGGCGGTGCCGACATCAACCACCATCATACCGCCGTATCCGAAATCGGGATTGCGTAGTCGGTCCATCAACTGGTGCTGTCGGTGGTCCAAAAGCCCCGGATAGTGAACCCGTATTCCGGCGGATGCCAACTTGCTCGCCAAATATTGCGCATTGGTACTATGCTTGGCTATCCGCAGATGAAGAGTGTGAATGTTCTTAAGAATGCCGGCCGACCGAATACTGTCCAGCACCGGACCGAGTAACATGCAGGCGCCGCCGTTGATGTCCGTCACCTGATCGATAAACTGCTTGCTTGAGCAAATTGCTCCCGCAACACAATCGCTGGAGCCGTTGATGAACTTGGTCATGCTGTGCACAACTATGTCTGCCCCCAGGCGGGCCGGCGACAATATGAGCGGTCCGAACGTGTTGTCGACGACCACCCGTATGTTGTGGTGGTGCGCCAATTCACACAGTGCCGGTATATCAGCGACTTCCAGGAGTGGATTGCTGATTGATTCAAAGTACAGAACTTTCGTGCGTGGTGTAATCGCACGCCCGACTGCCTCGATATCGGTCATATCAACATACGTCGTCTTGATCCCGTATCGAGGCAGGAAATTGGCAAACAGCGCATATGTCCCGCCGTAGATTGTCCACCCGGAAACGATCTCGTCGCCCGACGAACAGCACTGAAGCACCGCACAGGCAATCGCCCCCATCCCCGACGCCGTTACCTGGGCGCGCTCCGTCCCCTCAAGCGCCGCCAACGCATCACACAGATATTTGTTGATCGGATTGTAATGTCGGGAATACAAAAAGCACCCCTCCATTTCCGATTGAAACGTCTGTTGCATCGTGTCGGGACTGAGAAACGTATAGGTGGAAGAATCGGTGATCGAGGGATTCACGTCGCCAAACTCGCCAAATACCCACAGATCCTGAATTTGTCCGGCCGGATCGAGTTTCATTTCATGCTCCTGTCGCAATATGTTCGCTATTGGTCAATCTATCATCCAACTCCTGAGCAGGCAAGTCGGCCGAGCGATATTCCCAAGGCGATCATTTTCCGATTGAAATCGGTACTGAACCGATCTATCTTCGTGACCTGTGCCACATCAAAAAGGAGTTTGTCATGATCCGCAAAGCCATTTCCATCCTG
>JBGAWZ010000393.1:0-2773 GCA_044227335.1 Candidatus Zixiibacteriota bacterium
TTGATGTTGACCGTGACGGTCAGCCGGAGATCGTCGGGTTCAGCGCCGATGGTGACGCTATTTTTGTAACCTGCGATACATCCGGTGCCAATGCGAACTTCGCCGTGAGTCGGACAAAATCCACCGGATACCACATGACAACTAACCCAGTGGCGGGGGATATCGACGGCGACGGTTACCCCGAGATCATCATTGGCGGAACAAATGCGCTTTATGCCTTCGACCGTCAGTTGACACTCAAGACAGACTACCCGATCACAGTCGACTCGCGTTTTCCCTTTTCTGATGTTATTGCCCCGCCGATTTGTGGTAATGTCCAGGGAATCGCCGGCGGCAACGGCGACCGCCCAGATATCATTTTCCCCACTGAGGTCGGCAACGTGTATGCGTTTGGCCGAGGGAAAGCCTGGGGATTTCCGGTCAACAGCGGCGAGCAGACCGCCGGTGTAAGTGCCTCGCCGGCAGTGCTATTTTCAGATGACGGCGCCGGGCGGTTGGGATACTTGGGCGGCGACGGCTGGTTTTATCTTTGGCGGACCGGGTATGCCAACGGCTCGACTTTCTGGCCAATGGGCGGAGGTGACCCAAGTGGGAGTTTCGCGCTTAAGCCTTCATCGCTTGGGCCCGTGGCGAGTTTTGTCGAGAATCTCCCCAAGGAGAAATTTTACAACTACCCCAATCCGGTGACGACCGGCCAGACTACAATCCGCTATTTCCTCGGTGCCTCGGCCAAGTCGGTTCAGCTTGAGATTTATGATTTCTCCGGATCGCAAATCAAATCGCTGCAGGGCGGGCTTTCGGGTGGAATCGACAACGAAGTTGTCTGGACATGCGGTGATGTAACCCCCGGTGTCTACCGGTGCGTGATCACCGCCGAGTTTGATGGTGCTACCGAAACCGCCTACACTGATATTGCCATTATAAGGTGAGACTATGAGCAAACTAACCAGTATTGCAGGAGCTGTTGCAACCACCGTATTTTTCTGTTCACTGGCCATCGCCGATCCACAATTGCCGGTCAGTCGGTTCGACACTGACCTTGCGCAATTACGCCTCGACAATTCGATATTCGCGCAGAAACTATTGCAGACACCGACCGAAAGTGGCGCGGCTGTCAACCAATCCGGTGCAAAGCGACTTTCGCCCGGAAAAGCGTTTGCCATGTCGCTGGTTGTTCCGGGATTGGGACAGTTCTACAACGGAAGTAAGGTCAAGGCGGCCGGATTTCTGGCGCTCGACGTGACCGCGTGGGTTCTGCATTTCAAGAATCGATACGACGGCAACGATTTAACCGACAAGTTCAATGCCTTTGCCGACCAGTATTGGGCACAAACCAGATATGAAGAATATTTGAGCAAGGCGTACAACGGCAAGACCGACGACGACTCGATCACCGCCACCGAAGTCTCGCATCATTTGCCGGATACCAAAACCCAGCAATATTACGAAATGATCGGAAAGTACGATCAGTTTTCCTGGGGATGGGATGATGCCCGCCTTCGCGACAGTACAATCGATCAGTTTACCACTATGTTCCCGGCGGTTGCGGGCAACATTCCTTATTCCGCTCATCGTTTGGAGTACGAGATCATGCGCGAGGATGCCAACAAGAAATTCGACGCCTCCGACAAGTGGCTCATAGTATCGCTGGCCAATCATCTGATCTCAGCCTTCGACGCGCTCATCTCAGCCAAACGTCACAACAACAACGCCGGTGGGGGGGAATTCGGGCGACTGAAACTTCGGGCCGACCTTCGTACCTTCGCCGCTCGTTACGACACACCGTATCTGAGGTGCTCGTATGCTCTTTGAGCGCAGATGCTCATTGCTCTTTCGGCTTACCATTACGTTGGGCGTGCTGGTCGGCGTTCCGGTGTTTGGTGGTGATAAAGGCGTCACGGGTTCTGATCAGAGCGCGCCGGTGATGTTTGCTGGGAAAGATGACTTTTCATTGACCAAACAATCACCTGCCCCGAAGTCGGTTGTGGATTCGACTCCACGAAAAAAGTCGATGTGGAAAGCGGCGGCGCTTTCGCTGGCAATTCCTGGGGCCGGGCAATTCTATCTCGGGAAACGGGACAAAGCCAAAGTGTTTGTCGCGGTGGAAACTGCGGCCTGGGCTGGTTTTATCGGATTCAAAGTGTATAGTCACTGGAAGAAAAACGATCTGATCAATTACGCCCGTGAGCATGCCGGAGCCGATTTGTCCGGGCGAAATGACGAGTATCTCGACTTGGTTGGTTTTTACATCAGCACGCGCGAATATAATGCTCTGGGGCGGGTATCCGATCCGGAGAGACCGTATCTTGATGAATCTCCCGCCAATTACTGGGAATGGCAGACCGACAAAGAACGGGCGGTCTATCGCAATCTGAAGAACGGAAGTCGCGAGGCGAATCGCCGCGCCACGTTCATGATCGGGATAGCGGTGGTCAACCGGATTATTTCGACCATCGACGCCATTCGCGACGCTCGCCGAATGGAGCGCTCGCTGGATGACTCTTTCTCGCACACCACGGCTAAGCGAGTTCAGTTCGCGCTTGATCCATATGACTCGCACTCTCAGCTCAAGCTCACCATAATGACAGGCTGGTAACGTGACCCGTTTCCGGCTGGCTGTCATCGCCTCGCTCTTTCTACTCAGCGCTTGTTCGCACCCGCCCTCCAAACAACTGAAAGTGGCCGAGGCCGCACCTCCAGGTGCAATCGTGGTTGATACCATTATCGACGGCGCCCTGTTTGGCATGCCGCTTCGTAAACCGGCCGGATTGTT
>JBGAWZ010000017.1:0-12625 GCA_044227335.1 Candidatus Zixiibacteriota bacterium
CTCGCCGATCGAGCTTGAGAATCTGGTCGATCTCCAAAAGAAAATGTCGGAGGTCAAAGCCGACTTTGGCGTGGCATTCGATGGCGACGCCGACCGAATGTTCTTGCTCGACAAAAACGGCAAGCAACTCGGCGGTGATATGGTCACCGCTTTGGTTGCCAAGTCGCTTTTGTCAAAGCACCCCGGCGAGACGGTTCTCTATAATATTATCTGCTCCAAAGCCGTACCCGAACTGGTCACCAAACTCGGTGGCAAAGCGGTTCGTACGCGAGTTGGTCATGCGCTGATCAAGCCACTGATGAAAAAATACAACGCCATTTTCGGTGGTGAACATTCCGGCCACTTCTATTTTCGCGACAACTGGTTTGCCGATTCCGGTATGATTGCTTTTCTGGTTTGTCTGGAACTGATCTCAGTCGAAAATCGGCCTCTGCATCAGATGGTGAAAGACATCGATCCCTATGTCCGCTCCGGCGAAATTAACAGCCGAGTCAAATCGGCAACCGAGCGAATTGAAGCGGTCAAGATGGCTTTCTCCGATGCCGAACACGATATGCTCGACGGCCTCACTATCACCTACCCCAGCTTTTGGTTTAACCTCCGCCCCTCGAATACCGAACCGCTCCTGCGACTCAATATCGAGGCCGACTCCCCCGCTCTGCTTGAAGACACAAAAACTAAACTTCTCAAAATAATCAGAGCGTAATCATGCCGCCCCAGCGTTCCGTGAATATTCTGGTAGTCGACGATGACCCAACGCTACTGGAACTGCTGACTGATACTCTGCTTGCCGTCGGTTACTCCGCTACTCCGGCCGCCGACGGCATGATCGCCCTCGACCTGTTGGCAAACCACAAATTTGATCTGGTGATCACCGATATCAAAATGCCCCGAATGGACGGACTCCAGCTATTGAAGCGAATCAAACGGCACTATCCACAATTGCCCGTCCTGTTCATTACCGGTGTCGCCACACCCGAAGTGATCGGGCAGGCTGAGCCGGACGGCTGGCTGGCCAAGCCGTTTCGGATTGCCCATATCGAACAGCTTATTGAACAGGCGCTCGCGCCGAAGCAGAACAAATCAGTACGCAAGAGGCCGGAATTACTCCTTATCGATCTGGCGGGACGTATGGACGAATCGCTCACCGATGAGCTTTCTCAAAAGGGGTACGCGACTTTTCCATTCCGCGATCTGGAAGAAGCCCTGCGCGAACTGTCGAACAATCAATTTGCCGCCATCCTGGCCGACCTCTCGCCGTGGATGGCAAATCCAAATGACGTCTTACAGCGCATCCGGGAACGCGCCTCCCAAACACCTATCATCATCAATGCTGACGCTTATCCAGTCGCTCGCACAACCGATTCGCATGATGAAACGGATTTGATAACGCTCGTCTCGGCGCCGTTCAATTCATCAGCCGTTGCTGAGGCGCTCAGAGTGCATCTACCGGCGGGTGTTGAATAGTCTCGCCAATTTGCCTACCACCGCACCCTTACTTGATTAACAGCATCTTCTTCGTCTGAACCTGGTCGTCGGTTGTCAAACGATACAAATATGTCCCTGTGGCGACCGGCTGGCCGGCGTCGTCTTTGCCGTTCCACAGGACTACATGTTCACCGGCTGATCTGGTTTCATCCAAGAGCGTGCGGACTTTTTGTCCGGCAATATTGAACAATTCGATCTTCACATTCTCGCGCCGATTCAGACTAAACGCAATAGTGGTCGTCGGATTGAACGGATTGGGATAATTCTGCTCCAGAACAAATTGCGATGGCACCTGCAGGTCATCGTCGACACCCGTCGGCACACCGGGGCTTGCCTTTGCGATGTAGTTGCCCGAAGTATTGAGAGTAGTCGAACCAAAAGTGACAACTGCCGGATTGGAGGCGACGTGCCACCCGCCGACGTAGAACGCAGTACCCGCAGTATTGAAGACCAGGCTTTTTGGATCACTCAATCCAAGTCCTTCAGTTTTCAAGCGCGACCGGAATGTTCCGGCCGTGTCAATAGAGACCAGCATTGTGCCGCTAAACGTGGACGGAATATGATCCTGACCCGCAAAGTTAACCGTGCCGCCCGGATTAAATGCGACCCAGATATTGTTGCTCGGGTCGCAGACAACCCGGCGACCGAGCGCCTGGTTGGTTGAAGTGCTGTTAAGCGACCATTCATACACTCCCGACGGAGAATACTTAGCCAGAAAGATAGTCGGAAGGGCCACAGCATTGGTCAACGTGTCGGTTTCAATCCCAATCTTTGACCGGTAATTGCCGAACACATAAATATGTCCCCCCTGGTCAGCCGCAACCGAATAGGCGTATTCGTCATTGGGTCCGCGCGAGCCAAACTGTTTTGCCCATTGGACCACACCGGCGCTATTGTATTTCACCACAAAGTCATCAAGGTCGGCAATCGACGGAGTTGTAAGTGTGACGCCTCCAAAGTTTGCTGTCCCTCCGAATGTACCGCACGCGATGATATTTCCGGCGTTATCGATCGTGACATCATAAAATACACATGCCGCGGAACCGCTTGTGGGAACGGTGCGTGTCCATAGCGTATCGCAATTCATTGACAGCTTGGCAACAACTGAACTATTCACCGCCGCCAAAACCCCAAGCGGGCTGTAGGCCAGTCCTCCAGTGGACATCGCAATATTCTGGGTTGTCTTGGCGATCGTGCACATGCCGTTGGCATCAAACTTAGCTATGGCAACGCCAAAGATGAGCGAAGTTACAACTTGTCCGTCGAGATTAAAACTCGGCGAACCGAAATAGATCTGCGCATACAGATTACCGGCAGTATCTGTCACCATATCAATGATCTGGTCGGCATTGACCGTACCGTACGACTTGGCCCATTGAATCACACCCGACGAATTTGTTTTTGCCAGGAAGATATCGGACCCGCCGAGACTGCTTAAGTTGGTTGATCCTACTGTGCAGGGGTCAGCCACTAGACCTCCGAAGAAGACATTCCCGACTTTGTCTACCCCGATTCCATAGGTGGTAATACCACCGGCAATCGGTGTACCGGTCAGGCGGCCGTCGGCCACCCATTCCCATGACGGCGATTGGGCTATTGATGATTGTTGGGCCAAAAGTCCAAGAAACATGATCGATCCGAAAAATCGCAATTTGTGAAACGGCAAAATGATCTTGAGCAGATGTCTCATCGAATCCTCCCGACACAGGTTTGTTGTATGTAATACGGGTAAGGTGCGAAAATAGACTCAAATAGTCAATGGTCGGATGGGTGTTGTCTGCTGATTAAGGTCCTGATAGAAAAGCCAACAGTAGGTCGGGTTGCGCAGTTCCGGTCGCTCGGCGAGCGGAACTAGTTACCCGACATCTAACGGTCACAAGGGCTCGCCGATTTTCCAACCTGAGTAATCAATTACTTCGCTTCCCCAATCTCTTTGATACGCGCCTTTGGCATGCCACAGGCGCAGTGAGGTATGCGGATAATCAAATGCACACTTGGCCAGGCCGTGGTGGACAGGATTGTAATGAATATAGTCCAGATGTGCGCGGAAGTCTTCTGAGCCCCTGATCACGTGGTCCCAAAACCTGCTTTGCCAGAGATTCTCCCGACCGAATCGTCTGTAATACTGTCTTGTAACTCTGAGCTTGAAGGATTGGATTGTCTTTGAGATGTTCTTGACGGAAGGTTGCAAGAGGACATGAAAATGGTCTGGCATAATTGCCCAGGCCGTGGGTTTGCAATTGCCCCAGCCATACCAAAACAAGTCAATGTGGTCGAGGAGAAAGGGTCGTCTTTGATGTGTCACGATAGTCAAAAAATACGAAGCATGAGGGACGTAGTATCGGCGAAGAGACTTCATGACGAATAACAAGGAACAAGATAGAACTGACAGTCTATGTCAGTGAAAAGTGTCGGGTAGGAAGAAATCCATGAACGGATTTCTTCAACCCGACCTACTGTTTTCCCGATTTTGCCGCGCGGCTGGACTTGCAATCCAAGTCAATTGATGATCCCAATCCACAGGTTGAGTTACCAAGTCAAGTGAGAATCCGGAACAAACGTACTTAGCGCACATTCCTATGCGCCGGCCGGCGAGAGTGTGAACAGTGCTGGACAAAAAAAGAAGGGCCCCGTTTGCTGCGCCGGGGCCCTTACACAAAGCGTGATTAAGAATGCAGATTTACTTAATCATGACCATCTTCTTAACGGAGGTGTAGTCGCCGGCGGTGAGTCTGTACACGTACAGACCGCTGGCGCGGTTGGCTCCGTCGAAGGTTACACTATAACGACCCGCGGTGGCCGCTTCACCAGAGTAGGTATCGACAACCTGACCGGCGACGTTGTACACAGTAAGTGTCCAGGTCGTGGCCTTCGGAATGTCAAACCGGATTGTGGTGGTCGGGTTGAACGGGTTCGGATAGTTCTGAGCAAGCTCAAAGTTCTTCGGCACGATGGCGGTGTTAACCGTGACCATCTGAGCGCCGGCTGTGGCCAGCTCAACCGAGACCACTTCAGCTTCACAGTCGCCGAGTTTCAGGAAGTCGCCGGTGAATCCGGAAACCACTGAGCCTTCAACAACAGCCGGGCTGACCAGAATCCTGGTGGTCTGTGACTCGGCATCGTAATTGGAATTAAGATTCATGTTGAATACGCCGTCGGCAAGCGTCGGATTGACATAACCCTTGACCACGACCAAAGCCGCGCCCATGGCTACATCACCCTTGACACTCATCACACCGTGTTCGTCGGTCGCGACGCTCACAGTATAGTCGGCACCAACTTTAGGAACTGGGCTCTGATCGCCGATGACCACCCGGATCAACTGAACCAGGTCAGCCACGGTCAGCGAGAGACCGTCAGCATTTACGTCAGACGCCGCCTGCGAACCCTCGAAGTGGCCCTGGAAAGCGGAGATGCCGTAAATGAAGTAGTTGGTGAACATGACGACGTCAGCGATTTCGTACGCAACGCCGTTCAAGTTGATATCACCACGAGCGTCGATTGAGTCGGCGCAGATAATATCAACACCACCATTGTAGAAGTTGGCGCAACGAACCGGGGTACCCTTCTGGGTATAGGTGTTGCAAAGCGGAGCCGGCGCACCAAAGAACGTCGGGAGCGTAGCGCCCAGATCAGTCACTTCGGTGTAGGTGTCGGAGCCGCCCGAACCAACGTAGTCATACACGTGGTTGGACATCAGGAGCGTGTCGCCTTTGACGTTCGAAAGCGTGTTGTCGCCGCAGTCGACCCAGAAGAACTTGACCGGGACGAACTGACATTCGTACGTGGCGTTGCTCGAGACTAAGAATGTCAACTGAGCCAGCTGGTTGGAAATAGAGCCGGTGTTGACAAAGCACAGCGGGTGATTGGCGCCGTTGTTGGTTTCCGCGATGGCAACCAAACGAATGAGGCCGCTCGGGCAACCGCTTCCGCAGTTACCGCTGTACCCGTTACGATAAGTGAAATATTCCCACTTACAGTCAACGATGAACTGGCCGGCCGTCGCGGTGAGCAACGTCAGGGCAGAATTGTCGTACTGGATGAGGAAATCATATCCACCGATCGCAAAGTTCTGGAAGGTGCTCGGAAGCATGGTAACGTCGACGGTGGTTGGCTGACCGACGAACACACCCTTGCCATCCGGGCCATGTTGTTTTTGAATGGTGACATTCATCGACTTGACAGTCACGCTGAAACAGCACGTATCTGCATTAGACGGGCTGCAAGGCGCGCAAGCCGGAGCACCATCGGC
Organism: Candidatus Zixiibacteriota bacterium; assembly: GCA_044227335.1. Taxonomy (GTDB): domain Bacteria; phylum Zixibacteria; class MSB-5A5; order GN15; family FEB-12; genus JACRAV01. Next base: position 5,741 of record JBGAWZ010000017.1, read on the forward strand.
CACCGCGACACAGATCTGGAAGGTACCAGTGTAGTCGGCAGTATTGCCGATCACAAAGGTCACCAGACCGGTGGTCGGGTTGACCGAAACTCCACCCGGAGCAGTGGTGCTCACGAGCGAGTAAAGAAGTCCACCAGGACCGCCGTCAGGATCGGTGCCGCTCACTTGCGCCGTAATCGTCTGACCAAGGCAACCGTTTCGGTTGCTCGGGCAGGTCGCCACAGGGGCAACGTTGGTAACGCAAATGGTGAAGCTTACCGTATCCTTGGCACCGCACTTGTCTTCTGCAACAATAGAGACAGCGTTGGTGCACACGTCGGCCGCGCCGGTCGCCCAAAGAATGGCGCCGGTGGCGGGATTAACTGTCATAGCGGCCGGACCGACCAGCTTGGAATACGTGACCACTTCACAGCCGGTTCCGACTGTGTCGAGGTCCGCAGCATGGGCGGTCGCGGTGTAGATCCCACCCCAAGGCAATGTAGCATTGGGAATCGCGGCCAGGACGGGGGTCGAATTGACCCAGGTCACTGTACCGGTGGTGAGAGCTGCTGGGACGACGGCGAGTGTCGCGGCGTCTACGAACTGTGTCGTAACGGTCGTGGCGAAGTTCGGGCAAGCCGCTTCACCAGCCGAGAATTCCACAGCTCCGGCGCAACAATCGTTCGTCTTAAACTTCAGCTGAGCGATGACTTTGGAGCCAGCCGCGAGGACTGAGCCACCGGGATTCAGCCGAAGAGCGGCAAATCGGATCGTATCCGGGTCGGTCCCGTTCACGTGCGAGTAATCGATCACTCGATCGGGAAGCTGGGTAAACGCCGGGTCCCATACTACACTCAAAGACTCTACAGCCGCGCAACCCGCCGTTTTGGCGACAAGCACGACTACTTCCACTGCGCTCACGGAGTCCGACGTAACGGTAGCCGTCACGTTGACCTGCGAGTTTGTGCAACGGGAGACGTTCTTTGACTGGATCGCGACGGTATTGGCAATCGCGAATGAGAATCCGAAAACCACTATAAAGGAGATCAGCAGCAAAGAATATAAGGTTCTTTTTTGCATCATGTAATGCTCCTTTAAAACCTGTAAAAAGCATCAGTGTCATTCAGGTGATCAGCGCCGGGACTTTCCCGACTGTATCACCTAAGGAAATCCGATTTTGATCCGTAAGGATCGGGCATCGGAACCCTATCAATCCGAATCGAACACTACTGGAGTGGTAGCAATCTTCCGGGCCGATTACTCCCGAAAGGAACGATCCATAATTGATGTGATTAATTAACGATAGACTTCAAAAACCTAACGGACAAACTCCACCGTCGAGGTTTTCGAAAGCTTATTGAAAAACCAAGTATCAGAGTCTTTTGGTCGTAACCGCAGTTCTTAATTGCCGTTACAAAAGGTGCTGGGGTACCAAAACAGAAGCGTCTTTAACACCACTATTTCCCTAGACGCCCGAATAATAGAAAGATTTTCTCGTTTTGTCAACAAATTTCTTTGGATTTTTGCCTGTCTGGAAAAATCGTGGCGCCGAATTAAGCGGTTTTGAACCGATTGTGGCGTCCCTGGCCGCCAGTCTATCGGGGGGAATTTCCGGCTTTGATCTTCGTAGGTCAATCCCGTCTTCTGGGTTGACACCCCCTGGCAGGGAGTATGAAAACCGTCACCCGCTTTGGGGGGTCTTCCCTCCTTGATCTTCGTAGGTCAATCCCGTCTTCGGGGTTGACATCCCCAGCAGGGAGTATGAGAACCGTCACCCGCGAAGACGCGAGTGACCTACGAAGACTGTCATCCCAGCCCCCTATTGTCATCCCAGCCCCTCAATGTCATCCCAGCGAAAGCTGGGATCCATCTTCATCCGACCCAATCGTACGGAAAGATACTCTTACCATGAGTTTCCAGGCGGTCCAAGATACGCCGTTCATCGTGCTCCCCAACAGCGCCCGCCGGGCTCCGGAGCACGGCCAGCTCCCGCGATGGAGCACGAACACCTCTTGTTGTGCTCCCGTCGCCACGCCTTGCGCCCATGGGAGCACTACCCTGATTCAGTCCACCCGCTTCTGCAGGATCTCTTCCATCCAGCTCTCCTGGCCGTCCTGATACCAGGTCCACTGGACCTTTGTTAGCGAGTCATTGACAAAGGTCACCCGGCATTTGTCCATATGTCCCTTGTCGCGCGATTTGGCGCCGGTGATATCAAGAAAGGTAAACACGACTACCTCGCCGCTGTCGGACTTGCCAAACTCGGTGGCGACCAGCCGGGGCTGATTACGGGCAACGCAATAATGCGTCAGGATCAGCCGGTCGACATCCAGCGAGAACATCGTGTACATCGTTTCGTTGGGGTGCGCGCCAAACGACTCTTCCACCACCACCGACCCGCCGGCAACGGTCTTGTAGGTCAGCGTGTCGGTCCACCCCTTGGTGCTCTGCCCGACCCAGTGCCCTTCAAAGGCCTTGAGTCGCTCAAAGGTCTCCTTGGCCAGCCGGACTTTGGTGGAGTCGTTCTTTTCAGTTTGGGCGAATGCTGTTCCCATGAGGAGTAGGATTCCGCCCATGATCGTAGTTGCCAATCGCATAGTACACGTTCCTTTTTGTGGCGTTGTCTTTTTGATTACATGACGCGCAAGAGCGGCGCAATTCGACACGAAGCTCGCGTAGTTCAAATGAGATGTGGATTGCGAATAACCGGCTGATGTGAAATCAGCACGACGGCCTTTTCGATCTATTGACCGGAGCGCATCCCTGCGCACCTGCCTTTCAGCAGGCACTTCCCTCGAGTTTCTCCGGCCAGACGTCGCACCAAAGGCTGGGATGGCACGACGCGTCAATAATTTCCAACTTCACCGATTGTATGTCAAGCGTAACTTGCAGAAATTCAAACAACCCGCCACACAGTGCCTTAGAGAAATAGGCAGACAATATTCGCGAAGTCCATTTATTTGGCGACCCTCCAACAGATGCGGATTTGTTGCAGGTCTCCAGTGGTCTATGTCGAGGTCAAAGGTGATTTGATTGGAGTGTGCACTCCATAGCGAATTTTTTTTGATTTGTTCGGGGAAGGGGAAAGAGACGTGCGGATAGCCCCCCGATTCGACAAAGGGAAACGGCGGGAGATTACCCGCCGTTTTGGATTCTGGTTACGTTAGACATTGGACATAGGCAACCCGTGTGCCCTTAGCCGTTGGGATCGATCCGAACGCTGACCGGAGCGATTCTTGCCTCGAGAATCTCGAGTTTCAGTTCGTACTTCATGATTTCACCTCCTTCGGCCGGTAAAGGTTTGCGGCGCGGAGCAATGGCCAGTTCACTACTGCGCTGTGGGCATTGTCTGCGTAGACACCTGCCACAAAAGGGTCTGACCGAGGGGTCTCGACCTTCTTGGACTTCAGCTGAAGAGACGGCGGTTCGGTCGAAATGGTTCGCTTAACCCACTGCAGGATTCCGCCGTTCACTGCAAATGCGGGCCACAACCCGGCTGGCTTGACGACTCGGGGTGCAAACTCCCCCCTCTTCTCTCCTTGACTGACAGCCCAAAACCTGCTTACTTGACCGTCCAAATCGATCTACGAGATGACCCCATCGTCTAGTGGTCAGGACACCGCCCTTTCACGGCAGTAACACGGGTTCGACTCCCGTTGGGGTCACCAACATTGTTGCTCTTGCGCTTCGCGGCTTTGTATCCAAAGTACATGTCGATCAAAGTCACGGCCCACGATTTCAATTCGTTCATATCGAAGTTTCTCCGCCATACATCCCCCGCTCTTGCCCCGACCTGTTAATCCATGTATCATGCCAGTCCGCCGGCTGGGCTGAACTGTCTGAAGGCCGGAGGATGAGAAAAGCACGAACACAACCGACGCTCTGCGTCCGGAGGAATACATGGGTATCTTTCACGTCCCGACACCGAAAAACGAACCGGTCTACAATTACGCTCCCGGTTCGCCCGAACGGTTAGCGCTACAAAAAGCTATCGTCGAACTGAAATCACAGAAGATCGAAGTCCCGTTGTATATTGGCGGCAAAGAAATCCGCACCGACCAGAAAATCGAAATCCGCGCCCCGCATAATCACAAGCTTGTCCTCGGCCACTACTATCAAGCCGGACCAAGCGAAATCAAACTGGCCGTCGATACCGCAATTGAAGCCCAAAATGGCTGGGCGGCCATGCCCTGGGAACACCGCGCGGCGATTTTCCTAAAAGCCGCCGACCTCTTGGCCGGGCCATACCGGTACATCATGAATGCCGCCACTATGCTGACTCACTCGAAAAATCCGTTCCAGGCCGAGATCGATGCAGTTTGCGAACTGGTCGATTTCTGGCGGTTCAACGCCTGTTATATGCAACAGATCTATCAAATTCAGCCCGACTCAGCGGCAACCACCTGGAACCGCACTGATCACCGTCCGCTTGAGGGATTTGTTTTCTGCGTGACACCGTTCAATTTCGTTTCGATTAACGGCAACCTCCCGACTGCGCCGGCGATGCTCGGCAATGTCGCAGTCTGGAAACCGGCCTCCAGTGTCGCCTACACCTCGCACATTATCATGAAGATTCTCCGCGAAGCCGGGCTTCCGGCCGGAGTGATCAATCTCGTCTTCGCCCGTGGCTCGCAAACCGGCGACATCATAAAGCACAAAGACCTGGCCGGGATTCATTTCACCGGCTCGACCGGCGTATTCCAGCAGATGTGGAAGACTATCGGCGACAATATCGCCGTGTACAAATCGTATCCGCGCATAGTAGGGGAGACCGGCGGCAAAGATTTCATAGTCGCGCATCCGTCGGCGAATGTTCCCGCATTGGCCACCGCGATTTCGCGCGGCGCGTTTGAGTATCAAGGACAAAAATGTTCGGCCGCCTCGCGCGCCTACATTCCCAAATCAATCTGGCCGGCAGTGAAAGAGATCGTGCTGAAACAAGTGAACGATATGAAAATGGGCGATCCGGAAGATTTCGGCAATTTCATCAATGCCGTGATCGATGAGTCGGCCTACAAGACCATCACCGAGTATATCGATTTCGCAAAGAAAGCGACCGACGCCACGATTATCTGCGGCGGGGAATACGATTCAGCCAGCGGCTACTTCATCAAGCCGACCATTGTCGAAACAACCAATCCGAAATTCAAAACGCTCGAAGAAGAAATCTTTGGGCCGGTGATGACGATCTATGTCTACGACGACGCCGAGTTTGCCAAGACCCTTCACCTGTGCGACGCCACTTCGCCCTACGCGCTAACCGGCGCGATTTTCGCCACTGATCGCTCGGCGATCACCCTGGCCGAGAGAACGCTTCGAAACGCGGCGGGGAATTTCTATATCAACGACAAACCGACCGGCGCAGTTGTGGGCCAACAGCCATTCGGCGGCGGACGCGCCTCGGGGACAAACGACAAAGCGGGTGGCATTCAAAACATGCTTCGCTGGACCTCACCCCGCTCTATCAAAGAAAACTTCGTCCCCCCGACAGATTACAAGTATCCGTTTATGGGGTAAAGTGAACGAAACTGTAAGTTTGATACTATAGACGGGACAGAATTTTAATCGTTCTCGACTGCCACGTTTACTTCAGCTAGCCATTCGAGCGCATCTTTGCGGTTGGTGAATATTTTTAGCACGATCGATTTGTCGTATTCGGCGTAGAGCAAAGTAAAAATGCGCGCTGTGTGATCAGTCGGGCCACCAGCAGTGATCACCGCCCAGCGCGACTGACCTACACGATCTCTGATTTGCAAAACGAACTTCCGGTAGGTATCGAGTTCGTCGAGGGACCAGTCAAATATTCCGTGAGTCAGGTCCGAAAGCGAATTCATATCCTTGCGCCAGTGTGAGTCACTTAGGATCGTATTGACGAACGTGATCAACTCCCCGACGGACACCACACCGTTATAGTTAATTGTTACCAGATTTTGAGCAGGATCAATTTCGTATCGACAAGCCATACCAACCCTCCTGTTAAGTAACAGTCCATTGGTGCCCGGAACAATGCTGATAGTAATCTAATATAGACTAAGCAAGTCCACTGTTGCAACAGATCGGCAGAATCGCCCGGGGCAATAGTAGCGCATAGCTTCTATTTCGATCCGCTTGCTCGCTCGTGATCATGGGCAAACTCAATCCATCACACATATTGTGGGCCTTTTGAATCCTTTGGTGGATGTTTGCATCCCCCTGCATACTCTTACATATCGACGCCAATACCTGACCGTTTTTTAATCCAAATCGACTCGCTGAACGTGCGCGTAAGAACTGTCATAACAATCGCTTACGCTATTTTACCGATACTTTTCCACACCTTGGCAGGGCCATTGCTCTACATAGGGTCACTTAATCACGGAGGAGTTATGGCATTAGTTCGAATCAATCGTAATGGCACGTTCTATCAGGCGTACCACGTCCGCCCGAATGACATCGAACAGGAAATCTCACGGCTCCGTCAGTCCGGTCTGTCGCAAATGCCGGAAGGACGCCAGAATCCTGAGGCCAACTCGTTTATCGTAGCGACCAGCAAACATCGGTCGCTGGCGGAACGTCACGCCCACGGACGCGTCGCGTAAAAATTCCCAACATTTCGATTCCCAGTATGACATCAATAACCGGCTCGCGTAAGCGGGCCGGTTTTGATTTGGGGGGAGACCCTTCGACAAGCTCAGGGCGACTTGGTTTTTTGCCTTCTACGGTAGCAGGCCGCTCCGCGGTCGAAACTCCGCTCTCGCACCGCGTAGCGGTGCGCTACCAATATATTTCATGACACGCTAAGCCCCTCATCCGGCCTTCGGCCACCTTCTCCCAGAGGGAGAAGGAGATTCAGTCGATGTTCTCCGTGAGTTCGATGTCTGTTCCTCTCCCTCTGGGAGAGGATGTCACGAAGTGACAGGTGAGGGG
>JBGAWZ010000394.1:0-2744 GCA_044227335.1 Candidatus Zixiibacteriota bacterium
GAATAGAGCGCCGGGTTGCCTTTGACAATCATCTGTGGGCCGGAGCCGTCATCTGAAATACGCCACAAGTCGACTCCCTCGGCTCCCTGCGAACCAAAGAGCAGTTTGCCATCGGGTGCCCACGCGATTCCGAAAACGCCATCCTCCGAACCTTGGGAGATTTCTCTTGACTCAACCCCGAGCGTCGCCCCTTCTGAAATGGAAAGCCCAAAATGAAACTCATTGTACACGGCACCAATAACAGAATTGTCGGCCGTCATCGTCACCGCACTGTAACTTGAAAGGTCTCGGGTAAATCGTTCGATTCGACCGTCAGGATACGTCGCTCTCCTGAGTTGTGATTTGTTCGGCAAGTGACGTTCGGTGGCGGCAAAGATGATTGCCCGGCCGTCTTTCTCCCACGCCGGTTGGTTGGTGCTGAGCCAATCGCCGTTCGTGCTCCACACTTCTTTTCCGTCGTCGGCTTGTATCACCACTACTTCATGATGAAATTTCGGTTTCCACATTCCTTTGTCCACGGCAATCAGTTTGCCGTCGGGCGACCACGAAGTACCGCCGGAGTACCAGATTTCGCCCTTCCCACCGATCAACCGGCGCGCATTCTTGCCGTCGGCATCGGCCACCATTACCGCAAAGTCGCCGGTACTGGCAAAGATCTTTGTGAATGAAAGTTGTCTACCGTCTGGTGAAAAGGCGACTCGCGAATTGCAGGCGGGAATCAACAGCTCCGGCTTTCCACCAAGCGTAGGTATTCGATACAAATTACGTGTCTGTGATTTGTCAAAAGCCAGATAGCAAACATAGTTGCCATCATTGGTGAATCTCAAGCTCCCGGGCTGGTCCTCTGAGGGAGGAAGAATCTGCACAATCGAACCAGTCGCCACTTGCCGAACAAACAGGCTTTGCTGTTCTCCCTTTTGTTCCGCGTAGACAAGGTATTGTCCGTTGGGAGAAATCGCCGCTGAGTAGACTTGTCCGTTGTTGGTGACGCGCGACAGCTCAAGTGCATGCGATGCCGATTGCGCCGGAGACGGCGGCCGTTTCAAGAGCCAGAAACCCGCCGCGACAATAATCACGGATGTCGCGATAATCGTTACGACCAACGACTTGTTTGATTTCTGCTGAATCGGCGTCACCGATCCGGAACTGGAACTGATGGCAAGCTTCTTCAGATCAGCAACTGCGCCGCTGGCGGTCTGATAGCGAAGGGATGGATCCCGTTCAAGCAGTTTATTGACAATCCGCTGGAGTTCCTCGGGCACTTTGGCGCGAAAGCGGGCGAGTGGCTCGGGGGTGTCTTCGGTAATTGCTTTGAGCGTCGCCGCGTCGCTGTCGCGTTTGAATGGTGTGCGGGCCGCGATCAATTCATAAAGCACGACGCCGAATGAAAAAAGATCGGAGCGCTGATCGACCTGCTGACCGTGGGCCTGTTCAGGCGACATGTACGCAACGGTGCCGAGGGTCGAGCCGACCTTGGTTAACTTCTCGCCGCCCTGTACCGTAGCCAGGCCAAAGTCGAGAATTTTGGGGCGCTGTTCGTGGTCCAATAGGATATTGGCAGATTTAATATCGCGGTGAATGATCCCGGCCTGATGGGCGCGTTGCAAGCCCTCAAGTATTTGAATCGCATACTCGATGACTTTTTGAAGCGGCACCGTGGATTCGTGCGCCAACTGCGTGAACGACTGCCCCTCGACATACTGCATGGCGAAAAACGGGCGTCCCTGATGATCGCCGACTTCGTAAATAGTTACAATATTCGGATGATCGAGTTTGGCCGCTGATTGGGCCTCGCGTTTGAAGCGCGAGACAAGATCAGCATCAGCGACAAACTGCGCGGGGAGAAACTTAAGAGCGACGCGGCGGTCGAGTTTGCTGTCGGCCGCGAGGTAGACCTCGCCCATGCCTCCGGCGCCGATCTTCTCGATGATTTTATACTGGGCGACCTGGGTTCCTGCGGTGAGGACAACGTGGGGGGAGGTCATGTCGTCGCCGAAACGTTCCGTCATTAGGGTTTCTCCTGTCGGGGGCCAGAATTATATAATGGAATCAATCAAGCGCCAAACATAGACCAAATGTCTCAATTTTGCAAGGGGAATGGAATGCTCGACGATATCTCATCCTTTTCGGTGCACCACCATCGCCCCGCCTTGATTCGTCGCCAGGATCGTCATCTGCGCGATTTGGACATGATCCGGACGGGAAGCGGCCCAAATGATTGCGTCGGCGACATCGTCACCCGAAAGTGCCGTGATCCCTTGATAGACTTTGCCCGCCCGCTCTGTGTCGCCGGAAAAGCGGACAACCGAAAATTCTGTCTCGGCCAGTCCCGGATCAATCGAAGTCACGCGTATTGGTGTGTCGACCAGATCCATCAGCATCCCGCGATTGAGGGCGTTGACCGCAAACTTGGAGGCGCAGTAGACATTTCCCATCGGATAGAGTTCGTGGCCGGCGATCGAGCCGATATTTATGATGTGGCCGCGACCACGTTTGATCATTCCGGGCAGAATAGCGCGGGTCATCCAGAGTAACCCCTTCACATTAGTATCGATCATCTCGCTCCAGGCGACATGGTCGCCGTCCTGAATCTTCTCAAGCCCTCGCGCCAGGCCGGCGTTGTTGACCAGAATTTCGACCGCCTGCCATTCGTCGGGGAGATGTTCGACAAGCCGGTTGACATTTTCCCGCTCGCGGACATCCAGCCCCCGAACCAGACAAGGGGTGTCGAGGCGTTCGGCCAG
>JBGAWZ010000395.1:0-2733 GCA_044227335.1 Candidatus Zixiibacteriota bacterium
GAGCGACTAAGCGGTGAGTGCACATTGGTGTCATCGGGCAAGGCGGCATTGTGGCTGGCTCTTTCCGCTATGCGACAGACTCGGCCCGATCGATCCGAAGTAATCCTCCCCGATTACACCTGTTGGACTGTACCGTCGGCCGTTGTCAGAGCCGGTCTGAAAGTACACCCGGTCGATATCGAGCCGATTACTTTGGGGCTTGACCCGGACAAAGTGCAATCAGCTATTACCGAACGAACACTGGCGGTTATCGCGCCGCACCTGTTTGGGGTCCCGTCTGAAATAGAGAAATTGGAGTCGATCTGCCGGAGTCGTAATGTCTATTTGATCGACGACGCCGCGCAGTCGTTCGGCGCCACAACTGCTGGCCGAGCTATCGGCTCATTCGGAGACGCCGGCATTCTGAGTTTTGGCCGGGGGAAAAACATCACTACTGCCAGCGGTGGCGCTGTGATAATTCACGATGAGGACTTGAAAATCAAGGTCGCGCAGATTGCGGCCGTTGAAATGCCGCAGGCGTTGTCATCGCCGAAAGACTCATTTCAACTACTGGCCTACAAACTGATGTTCTCCCGGTATCTCTATTGGATTCCGTCGTCGTTGCCCTTTCTGAAACTGGGGGAGACCGTATACGACATTAACTTTGAGCTTGCCCGGATGTCGGCCGACCGGGCCGGACGCGGTGTGCGGCAAATTACATCGTACGAACAGGTGCACAAAGCGCGGCTGTCGGTCGCTGAGAGGTACCGCGCGCAGTTGTCCGACGCCAAGGGGCTAAACCTAATTAAAGTTCGTTCCGGCGCCACCAGCGCAGATCTTCGGTTTCCCGTTATCCTCGCCGATCCGGCCCGTCGCGAGCGAATCCTCGAAGAGGGAAAGCGGTTCGGGATTTCGGCAATGTACCCCGGTACGGTGTCGTCGATTCTGCTCCTTCGGGACTCATTGGTTACGAGCGAAGACAATCCGGTGGCGCGGCTGGTCTGTGAACGGCTGATCACGCTTCCGACCCATTTTGGAATATCACAAGTTGATATTGAACGAATCAGTCGTTTTCTTATCAAAGCGACTTCATAAGCCGATACGAGCCATATGCAACCATATATTTCAATTCGAGAATACCGCCCCACTCGTCCAAGGCGCCTCCAGCGCTGGGATCCGCTGTTTAAGATATTGAGCAAAGTAAATCGTGACTGGGTATTTGGGTGGAGCATGCGCAACCGGATATACCGGTTTATCGGCGTGTCACTCGCTCCCGACTCAAGCGGGATTTTTATCGGGCGCGAAACCTGGATCGACGACAACTTTCCGGAACTGATTCATATCGGTGAGGGAGTTGTGATCGGCTGGCGATGTGTGCTCATCGCCCACAACACACAGATGATGCCCCCCTCGGTCGCTCCGATTCACTTGGGCAAGAAAGTCTTTCTCGGTCAAGGGGTCACGGTCATGCCGGGTGTGACTATCGGCGAATATGCGCAAATAGGCACCAATGCGCTGGTGACCAAGGATGTCGAGCCTTACACAGTTGCGGCGGGTGTGCCGGCCAAGCCGATTCGAAAATTGACAGCCGACGAAATAGCTCTGCGTGATTCTCCGCAGTATCTGGGGTGAGTCCAGCAGTAGTTGAGTAGCGTGTAAACGAATTCTATCGATGCCCGCCCACGTTGACAATCCGATCAATATCCCCATCGTCTGTTATGCCGAGGACTGGGGGCGATTGCCGTCTTCGACTCAGCATCTGATGCGCGGCCTGTCCAAAACTCACCCGATTCTCTGGGTCGACTCAATGGGTCTGCGGACACCGTCGGCGGCCAGTTCCGGTGATCTGAAACGAATCTGGAACAAAGTCAGGAAATTCTCAGAAGGGATCGAAGAGGTTGAGCCAAATATCTGGCGCCTTTCTCCGCTGGTGGTGCCGCTCGCCAAATGGCGATGGGTTCGGGCATTTAACCGTCGGCTCATGAAAGTCTATGTCGGCGGTTTTCTGAAGAAAAATCGATACGATCGATTTATTCAATGGAGCTCCTCGCCGACCTCGGCCCCGATGTTAGGTGCGCTGGGCGAGATCGCCAATGTCTACTATGTCGGCGATGAGTTCTCTGAATTCACACAATTCGATAAGGGGCTGGTTGTCGCGCTTGAGCGGGAATTGCTTGTCAGATCGGACTTTCTTTTTGTCGTCTCCGACCGGCTCCGCCAAACCAAATCGCCGTACAATAGTACGGTCAGCATGCTCCCGCACGGATGCGATTACGACCACTTTTCATCGGTCTCTCGATTGAAAGAGAGCGATATCCCCGCCGATCTTACCGCCATACCCCATCCGAGGATTGGTTACTATGGGTTGATTCGCGACTGGTTTGATTTTCCGATGCTTCGCGAGATTTTTTCCCGCCGCAAAGATTGGTCGCTAGTGTTGGTCGGGCCGCGCGACACAGACATTAGCGCGATTTCCGATCTGCCGAATGTTCATTTGCTCGGCCCGAAACAGTATTCTGAGCTTCCAAAGTATCTTCGCGGATTCGATGTCGGTATCATTCCCTATCGCGACAGTGAAATCACCCGCAATGCCAATCCGCTTAAGTTGCTTGAATATCTCGCCTCGGGAATCCCCGTAGTCTCGACCGATCTGCCTGCGGTGCGGCCATTCGGCGATTGTCTGACATTGGCGTCCGATGCAGATTCGTACGAAAAGGGAATTGCCCGCGCCCTTGAAGAGAGGTCCTCGGTTGC
>JBGAWZ010000396.1:0-2725 GCA_044227335.1 Candidatus Zixiibacteriota bacterium
CGCCTTCTTGATTTCCATTCCGCCGGCCATTACTGCGCCGATTTTCGCGACCGCCACTTTCTGACCTACTGCGACATTGGGTGCGCCGCAAATAAGCGTCAGCGTTTCACTACTGATATCGACTGTCGCTTTGCGAATCTTGCTTGCGCCGGGGACAGCCTCAAGGGTAAGCACTTTCCCCACGACTACATTGTTAAGATGCTTGTCGGTGGCTTGAATGTCTTCACAATTGAGTCCCGCCAGCAACAGACGGTTCCCCATCTCTGTAGCCGACCAATCAAGTCCGGTCAATTCTTTGAGCCAGGAGTATGCAATCTTCATGGCTTACACAAACTGTCGCAAGAAGCGGACATTGGAATTGAAGAATAGTCGAATATCATTGATCTTATACCGGAGCATCGCCTGACGCTCGACACCCATGCCAAAAGCAAAACCGGTGTATTTTTCAGAGTCGAAGCCGGCTTTCTCAAGCACATTCGGATGAATCATCCCGGAGCCGAGCACTTCCAGCCACCCGGCATACTTGCACAACTGACACCCCTTGCCGCCGCACAGGAAGCACGTGACGTCCAGTTCAAGCGACGGTTCGGTGAACGGAAAGAAAGACGGCCTGAATCGATAGTTCAGTCCTTCGCCATAAAACGCCCGGCAAAACGCCACCAGCGTTCCTTTTAGATCGGCGACCGAGACACCCTCGTCGACCAAGAAGCCATCCACCTGGTGAAACGATACATGCGCACGGGTCGTAATCTCTTCATTGCGAAAAGTTCGCCCGGGCATCAGAATTCTCATTGGCGGTTTGCGCTGTTCAAGTTCGCGCGACTGCACCGAGGTGGTGTGCGTGCGCAGAAGACGGCCGCCTTCGACAAAGAATGTGTCCTGTTCGTCGCGGGCCGGATGATCGGGCGCAAAGTTGAGCGCACTGAAATTGTAATAGTCAGTTTCAACATGCGGGCCGTGGGCAATTTCAAACCCCATTCCGTGGAACACCGTGCAAATCTCCCCCATCACTTGATTGAGCACATGCACTACTCCCACCCGCTGGCCGGTACCGGGAAGAGTGACATCTAAATCGCTCTGGCCGCCCGACTGACCAAACGACGCCACTCGTTCGGCCATCAGCGTCTCGAGTCTTACCCTCGCGTCGTTGGCGCGCGCACCGACTAACTTGCGGTCATCAATGGAGAGATCTTTGAGATTTTTTAAGATGGAATTGAGTGGGCCTTTTCGGCCCAGGTACTGGATTTCCAGTTCCCGTAACAAATCGAGCGAACCAGCTTGGCTGATTCGCTCGACTGCCTCGGCTTCGAGTTTTGCAACTTCGTCCAACAGCGACATATGACTATTTCGCTACTTGCCGGTGGCCATTCCTACGATCGTGGTGAAGGTCGCCATATCGCGCGCGGCAATGTCGGCCAGCGATTTGCGATCGAGCAATACCCCCGCCTTCTTCAGGCCGGCCATCAGGGTCGAGTAATTGGTGCCGCAAATCTTGGCCGCCGCCGAAATACGGGCGATCCACAACGCGCGGAATTCGCGTTTACGTACGCGGCGATCACGATACGAATACCGCATCCCGCGGTGCACGGTCTCTATCGCCGTACGGTACAATTTGCTCCGCCCGCCGAATCCACCGCGGGCTCTTTTCAGTACTTTTTTGTGACGGCGATTTGCCGCCACATTATTAGTTGCGCGTGCCATGAGTTACTCCTACTTCGGCTTCGTTAGTTCTGCAGTCCGATCAGAATCTTTTTCAGATCGGTACCGTGAACCAGCCCTTTCTTGCGCAACTGACGTACGCGCTTGGCTGATTTCTTGTTCATAATGTGCGACTTAAAGGCGCGTTTGTGTTTGACCTTCCCGGTTCCCGTCTTTTTGAACCGTTTGGTCATCGCCTTTTTCGATTTCATCTTCGGCATGACTGTCCTCTTCTATCTCTCTTCTTTCGTTCTTTCTCTTCGTAGGTCAACCTCGTCTTCGAGGTTGACATCTTTGATTCCTTGCGTGGCGTACGTTCTCGTGCGCCGCGATCTCGCCTATTCTTCTTCCACCTTCAGCAGGTCTTCTTTCTCGTCGCCTTTCGGCTTTTTCATTCCCGCCACTGCCTGCGCCCGCTGAGCCGAGAGCTTCTTGAGCAATTCCGGCTTGGGCGAGAGCACGCAGTTCATCGTGTTTCCTTCAAGAATCGGAGAAATATCGACATTGGCAATATCCGCCGTCTGCTTCACCAGATTATCCAGGATCACCCGTCCGAACTCAATGTGGGCCATTTCGCGCCCGCGAAACATCACAAATGCCCGCACTTTGCTTCCTTCCATCAGGAACTCGCGGATATGATTCAATTTGAAATTGAAATCGTGATCGTCGATTTTCGGACGATACCGCATTTCCTTCAGTTGAAACGTATGCTGTTTCTTCTTGGCGATCTTGTCTCGTTTGGCCAGTTCGTATTTGTATTTTCCAAAATCGAGGATTCGGCAAACTGGCGGCCGGCTTTGCGGCGCTACCTCTACCAAATCGAGTCCCAAATCGCGCGCCCGATTGAGCGCTTCCAATGTCGGGACTATCCCGATCTGCTCACCAGCCGGACCGATAAGTCGCACCGGCGACACACGAATCCGGTTGTTTACGCGAATGTCTTTAATACTGGCGCTACTGATGCTTTCCTCCTGGTTACGATTCTCTACTGCAGTCCTTTGCCTGCGATGTCCTTTAGTAGCATGTC
>JBGAWZ010000397.1:0-2724 GCA_044227335.1 Candidatus Zixiibacteriota bacterium
CTTCAAATAGAAGGGGAACGTCTCGGACATACTGCCATTGTCGGAAAATTCGCCGTCCGACTTGGAAATCGTGCCGCCGTACAGATAGACCGGGCCGAATTGCGACGGCTTGATCGACATCAGCACTGTATTGTCCAGCGTGTCACGATAAAACGTGAACAGCCCCGGTGTGACAACTTTGTCTTTGATAAGATCGGCAAATGGTTTTTCATCACCGCTCGCGGCCGGCTTTCCGCCCTGTTTGCCGGAGCCGCTCTTAAATCCCGTATACCCTCTTTGGATTCCGGCGCGACTCTCGGTGGCGCCGAGCAAGAACGACACCGCAATAGCCAGTGCCACTGCATTTCGCAATCCCTTCATGGTTGGTCCTTTCCTATTCAACTGATGGTATGACAAGTATCACGCTATAAACGAATTAGGAGCCCGCGAGTTGCAAAGAAATTGTCGTGTGTGGGTCAAATCTGGAGGATACCGCGTGTCGGTCGTGTGCGGCTAAACGAGGTTGGTTTCGCATGGGCTTGGGGGGACAACATAGGCCCCGAGGCTACCGCTGTCAAGATGCCGCCCCGCCCACCCGAGGCAAGTCATTGCAGGGGAACAAACCGGACATCATACATAAAGCGATTCTCGACCCCGTGCGATGTCTTTCGGTAAAAACGTAACTCCTGATGTCCCTCCGGTGCGACAACCGGCAAAACCAGTGTGCCACCCCTCGCAAGCTGGTCGAACCAGACCTGCGGCACCGTGGTCGTGGCGGCGGCAACCAATATTCCGTCAAATGGAGCAGAATCCGGCCACCCGGCTTTGCCATCACCGGCCCTGAAATAAATGTTCTTGAACCCCAGCCGGGTGAGCAATTGACGTGATCGGTCCGACAGCTCGGGAACTATCTCAATCGAACATACTGACTGTGCAATGCTCGCAAGTACTGCCGTTTGATACCCTGAACCTGTTCCTATTTCGAGTACCTTCGATGAGGGGCCAAGTTCCAAAGTCTGAGTCATCGACGCCACTATATACGGCTGAGAAATTGTCTGTTTGAATCCAATATCCAACGGTTGGTCAGTGTAGGCGTGCACCTGCTGGTTGTCCGGTACAAATAGTTCTCGGGGGATGGTCCCCATTGCCTGCAAGACTCGTTGATCGGTAATGTCACGCCCCAGCAACTGATTGGTAATCATTTCGCCTCGTAACCGTGCGAACTTGTCGACCACCGATGGGGAATTCATGTGATTGAATTAAGCGGAATAGCCGGAAAAAGAAAGCAATTTTCAGATTACGGAGAGCTCGCTTCTGCTCCCGAGTCTTGTCAGTAACAGCAGGGGGGAGGGCCGTCGAGATAAAGGTACCCGATCAGGGCGCTCAAATCTGAAATATCGATTCCTTCGTCACAATCGACCGATCCACTTCCCGGCGGATA
Organism: Candidatus Zixiibacteriota bacterium; assembly: GCA_044227335.1. Classification (GTDB taxonomy): domain Bacteria; phylum Zixibacteria; class MSB-5A5; order GN15; family FEB-12; genus JACRAV01. The sequence continues at coordinate 1,421 of JBGAWZ010000397.1, forward strand.
TAGCGGCGGTCCGCTCAAGTAGAGATACGCGATGAGAGCGGTCAAATCAGAAATATCCGGGTTATCGTTCGAGTCCATATCGCCGCATACGTACGAGGCGGTTCTGAACTCAAGATCACCGGTTGGGTCGGCGGTCCAACCGGCTGAATCGCCGGCCGTAACTTTCCAATACAGCGTGTCTCCAACGGTGAATCGTGATCGGTCAAAGATCACCGTGTCCCGAAGGACCGTGGTGTCGGCAAAGGTAGTTGAAAAATCGGACAAGGTCGAAATCACTACCCGATAGTAGTCCGGCGAGGTTTCATGCGGGAAAGACGGCGACGCTGTCCAGGCGAAGACTACTTGCGGCGAACCGCCGACAAGTGACGTATCCCTTGGCCGCAAGAACGTCGGAGTCGGTGGCGCAGTCGTATCGAGCACAAATGATGCTACCTCCGAATAGGGGACACTATTTCCGGCGCTATCAATCCGCTTGACTCGCCAATACCAGCGCCCTTCGCTAATCAGATCAGGCAGTGTAAACAACAGCGATGAGAGCGGCTGATAGGTGGTCACGATCCCACCAAAAAGAGAGTCTTGCGCCAACTCGATCACATTGTATTCCGGCGCATACACCGGATTGACAACCGGACCGAGCGCGATACTAAACTGAAAATGTTCGATCTGCGGATATTGCCCAGCCACCGGGTAGAGTGGATCGACAGACGGTGGCGGGAGATTGTCGATCACCAGTGTTCGAGGGAATCTCTGGAACGAAGATGAATCTCCTCCGGCGAATGCCTTCACACCCCAGTGATAGATGCCGTCCGGCAAAGAGTCGACTATCGGCATATCGAAGCTTGTGTCGGTTATCGCGGCGTAGGAGCGGACCGGTGCTGAAAGCAGAGAATCGCTCGCGACCACCAGTCGGTACGAGGTTCCCCGTGTGGTCCAGACAAACTCAGGCGCACGGTTGGTGAAGTAGACTGTGGTATCAGGTAGCTTCAAATGTGGCGGCGGAAACGGATTTTGAATCAACATCGACGTTTGTGCGCTCGCTATGCTTGAATTTTCTCCGCTCACCGCTAAGGTCACCATGGCCACCGCGCCGTCGGGAACTTCGGCCGGCACAAACAAAAGACAATTGAATAACGCCGAATCACCGGCTGACACGACAGTGTCAATCACTGAGGGCGCCAGCGACCAGCCGGAGTCATTGAGAGTGTTCAATTGAAAAGCGTTGGCAATATTACCGGTGTTGTGTATCCAAACCCCAACGCCGACTGTCTGGGGCGACTTGGCCGTATCTGCAACCGGCGCCGATG
>JBGAWZ010000398.1:0-2718 GCA_044227335.1 Candidatus Zixiibacteriota bacterium
ATCGACCAGATTTTCAAGCTCGATCGGAGAGGCCGGGTGATTTGGAAAAGAGCCGTCGAGCTCGAAATAAAGCGGCGTCACTTTGATCGGCAGTTGGGACAAAACCGGCGGAAGCGTAGCTCCCGCCATGCCGTTGCCGGCGTCGATAACAACGTGATATGGCTTAACCAAACTTGAATCGACAAACGACAGACAATGCGCCGCGTATTCTTCGGCAATTTCTTTTCTGATCGTCACACCGCGAGAGGGGAGGCGGTTGACGTGCGTACCGGCCTGGATCATCTCGAGCATTTGTCCAAGGCCGTCGGAACCGGAAAGCGGCTCGGCTAGTTTACGGCAGATTTTGAATCCGTTGTATTGTTTCGGATTGTGGCTCGCAGTGATCATCACGCCGCCTTCGTAGTCATACTTGCCGACAGCGAAATAGAGGCCGTCGGTGGAAATCAGCCCAAGGTCGATGACATCAACACCCGAATCATTCAGCGCGCGCGTGAGGCCATCGAATAGTTCACCCGACGACACCCGCATGTCGCGACCAACGGCAATAGCGCGCGGACGAAGAAAACTCGCGAGCGCGGCGCCGATGTCGTACGCGATTTCTCCGTTGATCTGATCGGGATGTGTCCCGCGAATATCGTATGCTTTGAAAATAGAGGGATCTATAGCCATGAATAATCTTCCTTCGTTCCTGTCGGAAGATTAATTACCGGTGAGGAGTGCGACAAGTTTTAACAGGGCCGAGCCGCCACCCAATCGCGGTTGTGGGGATAATCTACGCCAACAGTTCGCCGCGAAGGACAGTGATTCCCCTTCCCGCTAGTCGAACGCGGTCACCGACGACAGTAACTGTCATTTTGCCGCCGCGGGCAGAGGCCTGATAGGCACGAAGCACCGGCTTGCCCAGCTTGGGCGACCAATAAGGACCAAGCGTGCAGTGAGCTGAGCCGGTAACCGGGTCCTCGTCGACTCCGGCGCCGGGGGCAAAAAAGCGGGAGACAATATCAAATTCGGGGTTTGCCGACTCGGCAGTCACAATCACTCCTCGGACCGGAAGCGCTTTGAGTTTGCCGATGTCCGGATTGACCGCTCGAACATCCACCTCTGCCGGTACTTCTATGAGGTAGTCGTACGCACTCTTGCCGACGAACACCGCGGTGGTACCTAGAGCTGAAAGCAGTCCGTCAGGTGGAGAGACAGCGCTTGCCGGTCTGGCGGGAAAATCCAGTTCGATCATGTCGTCGCGGCGGATCGCTGTGAGGACACCACTCAGTGTATGAAAGCGCAACGTTGCTTTTAGTGGCTCACGGCCGCTTTCCCATAGATGATGCGCCGAGGCTAGTGTCGCGTGGCCGCACAGTTTGACTTCGACCGAGGGCGTAAACCAGCGGAGATTGTAGCCATCGTTTTCGGGATACAAAAAGGCAGTCTCGCTTACATTCATCTCGCGCGCCACTGCTTGCATCCACTGCTCGTCGCGAGGCGCGCTCATGAGACATACTCCGGCCGGGTTTCCTGAAAATGGTTTGTCAGCAAATGCGTCGATTTGAACAATTTCCTGCGCCATCGCAACTCTCCAGTTTAGTAATAATGCAAGCAGTGACCGTTGACTCTACCATACAGACGACTATTGTGGCTGTCAAGTTACAGACGTCACAAGCGAAGGTCGTTCGGTGAATCTTTTGAATGGTCTCGATTGACGGAACCCAAGCGAACGATATTCTGTTTCACTACCAAAGGCCCGGGGCAGATCGCTCCGGGAAAATTCCACAATCTGTACCAACATGAGGTGTACTGATGTCCAGCAATTGTAAGCGAATCGGGGGGATACCATTCGTCTTACTCGTCATTCTAGCTTTGGCGGGATGTTCTTCCGATAGCTCGCCAACAGGAACCGGAGGTGGCGGTGGGAGCAAAGAATTTGCCTCGCCGACCCTCAATCAGAACGATTCGTATGAGCATGTATTTAACAAGGCCGGGACGTTCCATTATTTCTGCAGTTTCCACGGCACCGCGAATTCGGGAATGCATGCCGTGATTACCGTTGGCGCCGCCGGAACTCCCAATAAGTTTCAGGATGATATTACTAGCTCGACTTTGCAAGATTTTACGGTCCAAATGGGCGATACCATTCGCTGGACCAATATGACCAGCAATATGCACAATGTGCAGTCGGCTGAATAAAACTAGTCCGGACTAATAGCGATCGATCGCTTGGTGTACTCTCGCATTCGGGGCGGGATTTCCAGGCGATCGCGGTCAGATTCTGATCGTAGAGTAGTATGGAGCCGGTCTGATTGACCGGCTCGTACTTTTTTGGTCCAGTCGGCATCAAGTAGCAGAGCGCGGCCAAGGGCAACCAGATCAAGACCGTCACCCAAAACGCGCAGTGCCTGATCTGGTGTCAGAATCGAGCCGACACCGATCACCGGAATATGAGGCGGAAGGGCATCCCTGATCATCTTCGACGGATGCGATCCGATCGGGCAATCGTCGCGGACTCCCACTCCGAACTCCCATGATGACACATGGACCATATCGATGCCGTCTTCAATAAGCATATTGAGCAATGCAATTGCGTCGCGAACTGAATAGCCGTCGGGCTCTGGCTCCTCCGGTGATATCCGGTAGCAGATCGGGTAGTCTTTGCCGACTTCTGCCCGCACGGCTTTGACAACTTCGCGGGCAAAGCGAGCGCGATTTTCAAGACGGTGACAAATC
>JBGAWZ010000399.1:0-2717 GCA_044227335.1 Candidatus Zixiibacteriota bacterium
GGTAATAAACGACCGGCCCGCCGCAGATAGTTCCCGCTCACTTTGACGGCGATAAATCTCCAGATGAAAAGCCATCCAATCGTTTCGGATTTCAGGATTTTCCTGCAAGAGCCGCCGGGCAATTTCGTCGAAGAACAAAAACCCTTCAAAAGCCGGGTTCTGCTTGAGTCGATTGACGCACTCAGTTTTCCCCGAGGCCGGGGCGCCCGTAATGACAATGCGACTGACCATACCCGCATGAATCTACCGGGAGACGGCAGGCGAGTCAAGCGGTGGACTTGTGTCTGGATGTTCCGGCGAGTATACTGAACAAACAAATATTATTAGTTACTTACGGACTATCTATGGGAATCGCGATTGACTCAATTCAGGCGTACTTGAAGGAACACGAACTCGACGGCTGGTTACTGGCTGATTTTCACGGTCGCAATGAGATCGCCATGCGCCTTTTGGAAATCCACGGCATGCTCACCCGGCGAGCTTTCTATTTTATTCCGGTAAGTGGAAACCCGACCGCGCTGGTAAATCCGATCGAGGCGGAGAAGTTCAAGCATCTCCCGGGGAAACTACAGCCCTGTTTGGGATACAAGCGACTCGAATCGGACTTAGCGGATTTGCTCAAAGGATACCGGCGGATCGCCATGGAATATTCGCCCAAGGGACGTCTGCCCTATCTTGGTATGGTCGACGCCGGCACTATCGAATTAGTGCGCCAGTGCGGATGCGAAATAGTTTCATCGGCAGATCTGGTGGCGGCTTTTCAGGCGGCGCTATCGGCTGAGCAAATCGCCGCTCACCGAATCGCGGCGCACAATCTGATCGAGATCAAATCAGCCGCCTTTGCGTTTATTGCGCAATCGCTCAAAGACGGAAGGCGGATCACTGAGTACGATGTCGTGCAGTTCGTATTGCAGAAATTCGACGCGACCGATATGACAACTGATCACTCGCCGATTTGCGGAGTCGATGCCCACGCTGGTGATCCGCACTACGAACCGCTGGCCGGGAGTTCTGCTGAGATCAGGAAGGGTCAATTGATCCTATTGGATATTTGGGCGAAACTGAAGACTGAGAAAGCGGCTTTCGCCGATATTACCTGGATGGCCTTTGCTGGAACTGCGAGTGAAATTCCCGCCCGGTATGTAGAAATGTTTGCAGTCCTGACCAAAGCCCGCGATGCGGCTGTGACCTTCCTGCGCGATAATATTGACAAACGCCCCGTCCACGGCTGGGAAGTCGATGATGCCTGCCGAAGTGTGATCGCCGCGGCCGGATTTGGCGAGCGTTTTTTTCACCGAACCGGACACAGTATCACCGAAAGCACCCACGGTACCGGCCCAAATATCGATAATCTCGAAACCGAAGACCAACGTCGGCTGGCCAAGGGACATCTTTTCTCGATCGAGCCGGGGATATATCTCCCCGATTGTGGATTCCGCACTGAGATCGATTGTCTGATCGGCCATGAAGGGGCCGAGGTGACCACGCTCCCGCTTCAGACCTCGATCATCCCGCTCTTTTGACCGCATGTTTGTCACCGATGAGATGATTGCCGAGATGGCACGCCAGTACGGTGTGCCTGCTGTGCGAGAGCTCAGTTTTCCAGCAATTCCCAAGGAGATGGCGCGAATTCGGTCATCGCAAAAAGACGGGCGCAATCACGATGTCACGCTGTACATCGAAAAAGGCGACAAACTGTTTGTCATCGCAAAGCATCCCTACCCCCCGGGACTGTACCGGACACCGTCGGGGGGAATTCACCCCGGCGAATCGATAATCGACGGTATCAATCGCGAGGCGCTTGAAGAGACCGGGTGCAAGATAAAGTTGGATTCGTTTTTGTTGCGCACGTCGGTGATGTTTCAATCTACCGAAAACCGTGCCGACACGATCTTTTGGCGGTCGTTTGTTTTTCAAGCGACATATGTGAGCGGTGATATGAAATACACTGATCACGACGAAATTTCCGATTTGCGCTTGGCTGATTGGAGCGAATTTCCCCGGTTTGGGCAGATCATGCGCCAGACCGACTCGGCGGGTCTGCACTACCGCGCCGCTCTGCACGAAGCGGTGGCGGGGCTTTTGGGGCGCACAGTATAGCCGGAGCCGCCTAACAGTATCGCCGTGGTACCGCAAGTTACCACGAACAGTGCTTGACAAAAGACTCCACGTTATTTATTATTATTGATATCGGTCCGTTTCAACTGGAACCGGCTGTCGGTGTGCCGCGGATCGCCGTCTTTCGTGGAGGGTTATCATGAAACACCATTCAATAATCACATGGGGTCTGATCGGTTGCTTGTTTGGAGCGACGGCGACCGCTTTGCCTCCCACACGTGCGATTGTTAGAAACCAGGCCGCCGAGCCAACTGAGATTGACTACAGTCGATATCTCAATGCCAACAAATTACTCGGCTTTGTCAGCAATACAGGGCACCTCTTCTATGACGGACTACAGACACTTGGAAAATTCGACGGACTGTATTACCCGTATAGTTCAACTGACGACATTCTGTCGGGAGTAAACAATAAATCAGTCGTTTACTCAGCCGGGTTATGGATGGGGGGCATTGTTACAAATGACACGTTGATCGCGATTGCCGAGTACAGCACGGAATATACTCCCGGGAATATGCTTGGCACGAGCTTCGATCCGGATTTCATGAATTCAAAATACCGGGTATACAAACTGTACTCAGACAGCATGGTCCCATGGT
>JBGAWZ010000400.1:0-2699 GCA_044227335.1 Candidatus Zixiibacteriota bacterium
AGCGCCACGGCAAACCCGATGGCAAACAATCCCACGACAATCGCCACGATATAGAGCGTTAGAAATTGTGGCAATCGTTGCTCCGGGGAATATGTCGCGGTCAGAAAAAATCCACTCTCTGCGCCACCCATGAGTACGGTCAAGAGGTCGCCGTCTTGCTCGTACAACTCGCGCGGCTTGAGCCGTGCCAGCGCCTGATTGACCGATTCTGTATCGAAGTAATGCAAATCAACAGTCGCATCCATCAGGGTCACCAAGAGCGACAGGAATTGGTTGTCAAGATATGTTCCGCCATACAGTCGCAGGGTCGAATCGATATCGAGCCAGCTCGAGATCGCCGCATGGTGGCCGTCGTGGTCGATTTCAATTTTCGTCAAAAACGGCGTAGGTGTTTTCAGCGAATCCCGCGGAATTACGATCTGATCGCCAACTAGTTCCGGTCGTCCGCGACTCCAGAGCACCTGGCCCGATGAATCAACTAATTCCAGAAAATCCATCCCGGCGCCGATCAATTCGCTTTGTGGGATCATTCGCGTTCGCCGTGAATTTCCAGCGGCCAACTTAGTCCAGTCATACGCCGTAGCATTTTCTTTGAGCAGTTTCGAGATATGTTCTTCACGCTGTGCCAGCAAGAACGAGAAAGTGGAAATCTGCTGGGTGACCGTCGTCTGCCGCCAGCGCTGATTGTATGCATTCGATTCATACCAAACCGCCGCCAGAATCAAAAGTGGCGGAATGACCGCGATCAGCACAAGGTAGAGGCGAATGCGCCCGGTGAATGTCATCGCTGAACCTCGGTAGAATCACTCGGAAGCTTCAATCGGTAGATCGACCGCAAATCGAGCCGGCCATCTTTGTCGAATTTGATCCCGCGGACTTCCTCTTTGGCACAAACATAGATGATCGGCCGAAAGAGCGGAAACGCCCCTATATCTTCCATCAACATCCGATTTACCCGCTCCAGCAACTGCATCCGCCGTGTTGAGTCACTCGTGGCCAGCGCATCTTTCAGTAATTGATCCGCCAGTCGCACCGGCTGATTGGCCTTGTCTTTTGCGATAGTGTCCTTAGCGATAGAAGTCAGCACTTCGCTCAGCGCCACCCACGGTGAGTCAGAGTAGATCGGAAGTATCGCCAGCCGCAAATCAGCCGGCTCGTTCCACCCAACCACAGTGGTCGCATATCCGGCCTGTGTGAGTGTGCCTTGTATATATCGCGAAGTTGATTTCAGAGTAGGGGAGTAGGTATCGATCGATACGGTCGCTCCCGCCGTCCTATTTTCTTTGAGCAGTTTTTTCGCCTTACTGATATCGGCCGTGTACGCCGAGTACGAATGTATGCCCGGAAGAAAACTGAGTTGCGGTATCGATTCAAACTCGAACGCATTGTTTATTTGCGACGTGTCGATCCTGTAACGCAGGGCCGTAGTCAACAGAGCATTGCGATTGATCGGGCGGGAAACATTCGGAATGAGCGCGACAAAGTGCGGGGCCGGTGTCGAGTACACCTGCAAGTTCAACGTGTTTTCTGAAGGAGAGTAAACCACTTCGCCGTCAAGCCACGGCATCTCTTGAATCCTCTTAGATCCCGAAGAGAATCCGGTCGGATAAAACGAGACAACGTTGTAAGTTGTATCGACTGTAGCACCATGTTGATACTGGCTTGCAAAATCCGAACCCCTTTCTTCAGGAGGGAAAGTTGGCCGATCTTCTGTAAGTGAACCGGAATCGAGAAAATTTGTATAGGTGCCCGAGAGGCAATCGATGGTCGTTACTAGGGTGATCCTGTACGGTTTGACTCTATCCGCCGCCTCAATCCTCGCCACACTCGATGAAGTCAACTGCGCGGACGGATTCACCATCGAATCACTGATCGACACCCCCTCATACGACTCCGCAATTCTCCCCTCACACACGAACTTGTTCGTATCAGTCGAGTCTCGATACACTCGCCACGTACACCCCGGCCAGACATCCTCATCTTTCCCCGCCGAGAAATACAACCGCCCCAATTTCTCCTGAAGAATTTTCGCGCGTATCTCCCGCGCCTCCGAAACCTGCCCGAGTGCGACGACGAGAATTGCGATGACGACACATGCCACTACTGCCGCCCTACAGTTCGTCATTGCGAGTGTCACTCCGCGTAGCGGGTGACCGAAGCAATCTCGCTTAAAAATGTTCACTTTTTCACTGCCCTTCAATCCGTTTTTCCTGTGCCTCATTATACACTCTACTGTGTCATCAGTGACACAATTTAACTCATTGCCACACAATCAACCTCAGATGATTTCCCATCTTGATGTGTCTCATTTGACACAACAAGTACCTATTCGCACGCCGCAAGAACTGCTAACCCGTTGTCATTAAAGGCACAAGGTGCCCGGCACTAGCTTTGATATCACCCGCTCCGTAGCCGCAACCTAAAACCTGAAGGAGAACAAAAAATGAAACGGCAAACCAAAATCTCGATCCTGGCCCTACTGGTCGGCGCCGCTGCCCTGTACATGGCCGGATGCGGAGGCAACAACAATGACAAGGGCGCAGTCCCCGCCGACCGCGAAATCGCGACCGCCGGAAACACCCTTGTCGACCAACCACAAGCCCCCAACCCCGAACTGGCAGGCACCAAAGTCACCATCACCGACACCAGCGCCGCACTCTATCCGATCAACGACATGCTCAATATCGGCACGACTATCT
>JBGAWZ010000401.1:0-2698 GCA_044227335.1 Candidatus Zixiibacteriota bacterium
CACTTTCCACACCTTCGATTTCAAAGTCGGCGGGCAGTGGAAATTCATCATGCACGGCCCTAACGGCGTTGACTTTCCGAATGAGAGCAGATTTGTGGAGATCGATGAGCCAAACCGTCTTGTGTTTGATCACTTGTCGGATCATCGCTTTCGAATGATCATCACGCTTGAAGCGGTTGGAGCCAAAACCAGGATCGTCTGGCAACAAATATTTGAAACGGCGGCGATCTGTGCCAAGGCTAGACCGTACGCCCAACCCGGCAACGAACAGAATTTCGATCGACTGGAGGCACATTTGGCGACTATGGGATCAAGCCCCGAATTTGTCATCACCCGCGAGTTCAACGCCCCTCGCGATCTGGTCTGGAAAGCCTGGACCGATCCCGAAATACTAAAGAAATGGTTTGGCCCGAAAGGGTTCACGATGCCGGCGTGCAAAATGGATTTGCGTGTGGGCGGCGTATTTCACTACTGTCTGGTCTCTCCCGACGGCCAAATGACGCTCTGGGGAAAATGGGTATTTCGTGAGATTACGCCGCCTGAGCGAATCGTTGTAATATCATCGTTCTCCGACGAACAACAGGGTCTTACACGCCACCCGATGGCCCCTGATTGGCCGATCCAACTTCACTCGACCTTCACACTCACAGCCCGTGGCAACAAAACCGAAGTCAAAATCCAATGGACTCCGCTTAATCCGACTCCGATCGAACTGAAAACTTTCTTGGGCGGATTCGCTTCCATGAACGCCGGATGGAGCGGAACATTCTCACAACTCGAGCAATTCCTTGCCCTGCAGAAGTCGTAGCGCGGGTCCTTCTTAGAACCCGTCATCCTCTTGTGCGCGGCAGACGCCCTCGTCTGCCCGATTTACACTGCCATCACATGTGTCACCCCGGCCAAGTTTCGTCCGCCTTCAGCGGACGAAACGCCGAGCCGGGGCCCAGCCGGTGAATGCGATTTGAGCATCTGATTTCTTTGTAGGTCGGGACCCTCGCGGTCCCGACATTTTTTCTATCTTGATCCCGTCGATTTGATAGCCGTAACAGCCGCCTGTAGCTCCTCCGGAAGTTCCGCCTCAAACTTCATCTTCTTCCCCGTCACTGGATGCGCAAACTCAAGGCGTATTGCGTGCAACGCCTGGTGCGTGAGCGTAGACAAAATCTGAACTGCCAGGAGTCGATCCGCCGCCGACAAACTCTTGTGCCAACTCTCCCGCCCGCCATACTCGGGATCGCCCAGCACCGGATGTCCCAAATGCGACAAGTGTACGCGAATCTGATGGGTCCGCCCGGTATCGAGCGTGATTTCAAGCTGATCGTACGACTTGTATCGCTCAATTACTTTGTAGTGCGTGCGTGCCTGGCGGGAATTCTTGTCGGTGACCGTCATTTTCTTTCGGTTACGATGCGACCGCCCGATCGGCAGATCGATTGTGCCTTCCAGTTCTTTTGGATGCCCGCAGACAATCGCCCAATAGGTGCGCGTAATCTCGCGCGCCGCGATCATTTCTTGCAGTCGCGCAAACGCGGCCTCGGTCTTGGCGACTACCAGAAGGCCCGACGTGTTTTTGTCCAGGCGATGCACTATCCCCGGCCTCATCGGATCGCCGCCGGTAACGCGCGATTTCAAATGATGCAGAACCGCATTGACGAGTGTGCCGGAATGATTCCCTGCCGCTGGATGCGTGACCATTCCTGCCGGCTTATTCACCACCGCCAGATGCTTGTCCTCAAATATAATTTCGATATCGATATCTTCCGCAACCAGTTCTGACTTAGCAGGAGGCGGAACCACAATACTGATCGAGTCCCCCACTCCGACTTTGTACCGCGACACAATCTGCTCGCCGTTGACCAGAATGTCACCGGAGTCGATGAGCTTCTCAACCCGCGAACGGGTCAGTTCCAATTGGATTTGCCCGGCCAGATACTTATCGATACGAAGCCCCCCTTCGCCGGGAGCAACTTTGACTGTATGCGTCGTAATTTCTTTGCGTTTGACAGCCATACTTGCAAGATACGGTGAAACTGTCGTAAAGTCAGCCGATCACGCGGCGTTAGAGCTTCCCGTCTGAGATAAGTAGTTCAGTCAGATGAACAAATTGCTCGATCGAGAGTTGTTCCGCCCGGCAGTCATCTCGCGCCCCGATTTTCCGAAGATATTCGCCATGCGATGTGGCTGTCGAAACAAGCGTCGGCACCAGATTATTGACCAGCAATTTTCGACGGTGCTCGAATGCCGCGCGGACCACCCGGTCGAACTTCTCCATATCGACCACCGGTCTTGCGCTACGTGGCGTCATCGACATCACCGCTGAATGTACCTTGGGCGGTGGCGTAAATGCCGACGGTGGCACTTCGAATTCAAGCCTAACGTCAAAAGCGATCTGGGTGAAAATCGAAATCGGCGCCCAGTCTTTACTGCCCGGTCGCCCGCAAATTCTCTGAGCCATTTCCTTCTGCACCATCAGGATCACTCGCGTCAGCCGATTGCTATACTTAGTACACCACTCTATAACCGGCGAAGTAATGTTGTACGGAATATTTCCAACCAGCGCGAACTGACCAAGCGACTCACCGGGAATGAAATCCAGAAAATCCCGCTCGTGAACCGAGGCATTCGGATAGGGCGATAGTTTATTGGTCAGGGGCCGAATCAAATTCCGATCAAACTCGACCGCGACAATCTTCGCCCC